>JAEMTW010000073.1 GCA_016462095.1 Thermoleophilia bacterium | reverse complement strand
CCGCGCGGTTGTCATGTCCTCCCTGCCCAAAGCAGACGCCGACGCACACGCTCGTGGGTTTGGCGATCCGGCAGGTTGGAACCGATCAGGCAGGTTGGAACGTTGGTAGGAGCGCAGACAATTCTTGCCAACGCCCAATCTCGCAGCCATTGCTGCGCGACAGGCGGGCATTCACCTCATCGCCATCGACCGTGCCAACGATCGTCGCCTCGGCGGGCCCTCCATAGAGCTCGGTGCAGATCGCCGAGAGTGGCGTTGGGTCGAGGGCCGCACGCGCTGGCCCCTTGAGGTCCGCACAGGCGACGATCGGATCTGCGACGTTGCCGACGGTCGGGTCGCAGGACAGGTTGAAGTGCTGCTGTGGACCTTTGCCTTTGCCATCGGGCCAATAGGTGATCGTCAGGTTCGTCGTCACCTCGAGCGTCGTAGTGCCGCCGCCACAGCCTGCCAGGACGAAGACGAGTACAACCAGCAGGGCGATGCGCGGCATCGTCTGACTCTACGCGGTCGACCAGCAGTCTGTGGTGACCGGCACCACCAACCCGCTACGACTTCTTCTTACGACCCTTTTTGGCGGGCCCGGCAGCGCGCCGGTCGGCCAAGAGTTGCGCAGCCATCGCGTTCGTTACTGCACTGGAATCGATGTCCTTCGGGATGCTCGCATTGGTCTCGCCGTCCGTCACGTACGGACCAAAGCGACCGGCCTTGAGCACGATCTTGCCACCCGAGGTCGGATCTTCGCCAAGCTCGGCGAGCGCCTGCGGTGCCGAGCGTCCGCGCCGTTCCTTGGGCTTGGCGAGGATCTCCTCGGCCTGCTCGAGCGTGAGCGAGAACAGCTGGTCTTCCGTCTCCAAGGAGCGCGTATCCGTGCCCTTCTTGATGTACGGCCCGTAGCGACCATTGGCGACCATGATCTCCTCGCCATCGGCCCCCATCAGCTCGCGCGGTAGTGTCAACAGCTGCACCGCATCGTCCAGGGTGACCGTGTCGAAGTGCATCGTCTTGAGCAGCGACGCGGTACGCCCCTTGGCCTTGGCCGGAGCGTCGTCTGGCAGCGCCTCGGTGACGTACGGCCCGTAGCGA
Organism: Thermoleophilia bacterium; assembly: GCA_016462095.1. Taxonomy (GTDB): domain Bacteria; phylum Actinomycetota; class Thermoleophilia; order Gaiellales; family F1-60-MAGs149; genus F1-60-MAGs149. Next base: position 7,024 of record JAEMTW010000073.1, on the reverse strand, counting down.
CCGATGCGCGCAGTGATTGCAAGACCCGTCTCGGTGTGCGCGCCGAGCTCGCGCATCCCGGCGGCCTCGAGCGACTTCGGATCGATCTTGTCGGCCACCAACTGCATCGCCTCTTCGGGCGTAATCTCTTTCGTACCTTGGGTGCGCCAAAGCGTGTAGCCGCAGCCCGGCTCCTTCTTCGAGCGATAGCTCGTGCAGGAGTACGAGACCGGCATCTCGACGATCGTGCCATCGCACAAGGGGCACGGACCAATCTCGCGCCGCTCGATCTTCATCGCGTCGCGATCCTTATCGGCAAACCACTCGACGACCTTGGTCGTATACGCGCGAATGTCGTTGAGGAACGCCTCGCCCGACTCCGTGCCGTCTTGGATTTTCTGCAGCCGATGCTCCCAGTCGCCGGTCAAGGATGGGCTGGTGATATCGTGGTCGCCAAGCATCTTGATCACGGCGAGACCCTTTGGCGTAGCCAACAGCTGGCGGCCAGAGCGCTCGATGTACTTGTTCGAGATCAGATCCTCAATCGTCTGCGCACGCGTGGCCGGGGTGCCGAGCCCAGAGTCGCGCATCGCTGCGGCGAGCTCCTCGTCGTCGATCAGCTTGCCTGCGGACTCCATCGCCTGCAAGAGCGAGTTTTCGGTGAAGTGCCGGGCAGGAGCAGTCTCTTTCGCGAGCACGGTGACGTCGCCGATCGCGCTCGTCTCGCCCTCGGCGAGTGCCGGCAAGAGCGTCTTCTCGTCTTCGGCATCCGGTGTCTCCGGCTCGTCACTCTCGGTGGCCGGCGTGTCGTCAGCCGGCGCGACGTCCGCGTAGACCGCGAGGAAGCCAGCCTCGACGATCACCGTGCCAGACGAGCGGAACAATTCGCCCGCGGCCTCGGTATCGACCGACGTCACTTCCTTCTTGGCGGGCGGATGAAAGGCTGCAAGGAACCGTCGCGCCACGAGGTCGTAGATTTTGCGCTCGTCCGTGCCGAGCGCAGAGATGTCCTGCGGTGCCTCGGTCGGAATGATCGCGTGGTGGTCGCCGACCTTGTCGTCGGCGACGACGCGAGCCAGCGGCAACGAGGCCAGTCCAGTCACGTACGCGGCGGACTTGGCGTAGGCGCGATCTGCCTGACCAACCTGCGCAGCGATGCCCTTCAGCGAATCGACCATATCGGTCGTCAGGTACTTCGAGCTCGTGCGCGGGTACGTCAGCAGCTTGTGCGTGTCGTAGAGGCTCTGAGCGGCCGCCAGCGTGCGCTTGGCGGTAAAGCCGAACTGGGAGTTGGCTTCGCGCTGCAGCTGCGTCAGATCAAACAGCAGCTTCGGCTGCTCGACGCGCGGCTTCTTCTCGACACGCACGACCTTGGCATCTGAGGCACCTCGCACTGCAGCAGCGATCGCCTCGGCCTCGTCGGCTGTCGCCGTGCTCTTGGCGGTCCCGCGATGCCACTTACCGGCATACGGCGCACCGGCCTGGCTGGTGAAATCGGCGACGACCTCCCAGTACGGCACGGGGATAAAAGCGTTGATCTCTTCGTCGCGGCGCGCGATCAGTGCCAAGGTCGGCGTCTTGACGCGCCCGAGCGGAATCGGATTGCGAGGCGAACCAACCTTGACCGTCGCGGCCCGAGTGGCGTTGTAGCCAACCAACCAGTCCGCGGTCTCGCGAGCACGAGCGGCTGCCTCGAGCGGCTTCATCTGCTCGTCATCGCGCAGATGGTCGAAGGCGTCGCGAATTGCACCCTTCGTCATCGACGAGAACCAGGCGCGCTCGATCGGCTTCTCGGCACCCGACGTCTGATAGATCAGCTTGAAGATCAGCTCGCCTTCGCGTCCGGCGTCGCAGGCGTTGACGATGATGTCGACGTCCTTGCGCTTGATCGCCTTATGCAGCACCGCAAGCTGCTTGATGGCACGCTCATCGCGCGCCTCGTAGCGCGCGACCTCCGGCAAAATCGGCAGGTCTTCGAACTTCCAACGCTTGTACTTCGCGTCGTACTCGTCCGGCTCGAGCTGCTCGACGAGGTGGCCGGAGGCGGCGCCGACGATCCACTCGTCGCTCTCCAACAGGTCGCCAACCTTCTTGAAGGTGCCTGGCAACGCAGCCGCAACGTCGCGTTGGACGCTGGCTTTTTCGCAGATCACAAGTTTCTTACTCATCGGCGCCGCGGAGGCTAGCACGCCTCCAACCCGCCGCATCACCTCGCGCGTACGCGAGGGGGGCAGGCGCGCTAGGCTGCGAGGACAGTGCGGTGGGGTCATTAACCAGCCCCAGCGCGGTGTCACAGACATGTCGGCAGCGCACGAAAAGACCAACGTACCGAACGAAAGCGTCCCTGCCGACGTGACGGGAGCATGGCGGCCGCGCATCGATGGGCCAGAGGCAATCGGCCCACTGCCGGAGGGTGTCTCGCCCGAAGAGCTGCTGACCTACATGAGCGGGGGCATGTCACTCGTCAAGTCGTTCCGTACGCACGGACACCTCGCTGCGCGCCTCGACCCGCTTGGTTCTGAGCCTCCCGGCGACCCCGCCCTTGACCCGTCGTTCCTCGAACTCGACGAACGAGCACTCCAGTCGGTGCCAGCCGTCCCGCTACGCGTGTTCGTCGAAGGCAACACGCTCGCCGAGGTAATCGAACACCTCAAGGAAGTTTACTGCGGGTCGATCGCCTACGAGATCGAGCACCTGCGCTCCCACCGCGAACGCGTCTGGCTCCGCGAAGCGATCGAATCGCGCACGTTCTGGATCGATGGCACGGCTGGTGAGAAGCGTCGCCAACTGATTCGCCTGTTGCGGGTCGAGGGCCTTGAGGCGTTCCTCAAGCGCACCTTCCTCGGCGCCAAGCAGTTCTCGATCGAAGGCCTCGACACGCTGATCCTGCTGCTCGACGAGGCCGTCCTGCTGGCGGCCCGCGAAGGCATCGAAGACGTCACGCTCGGGATGGCGCACCGTGGTCGCCTCAATGTGCAGGCCCATGTGCTGCGCCTGCCGTACACGCAGATCCTCGCCGAGTTTGAAGGCGAGACGGACTCGCACATCGAGACGCTGATGCCCGCCGGCGGCACCGGCGATGTCAAGTACCACTACGGCGTCAATGGTGTGCGTCAGCTCGAAGTCGAGCCGGGCGTGACGCGCGAAGTTCGACTCGCGCTGCTCCCCAACCCGTCGCACCTCGAGTTCATCAACCCCGTCGTACTCGGACGCACGCGCGCCCTCCAGACCGACTGGCTCGCGCCGAGCACCACCACCTGCGATTCGAAGCGCGCACTCGCAATCCAAATCCACGGCGACGCGGCCTTCCCCGGCCAGGGCGTCGTCGCCGAGACGCTCAACCTGCAATTGCTGCCCGGCTATGCCGTCGGTGGTTCGCTGCACGTCATCGCCGACAACCAGGTGGGCTTCACGACCGACCCGGGCGATGGCCGCTCGACGCGCCACTGCTCCGATATCGCCAAGGGCTACGACGTACCGATCATCCATGTCAATGCCGACGACGTCGACGCCTGCCGCGCTGCCGTGCGCCTGGCCATGGCGTACCGCTCGCGCTTTGGCAAGGACGTCGTCGTCGACCTGATTGGCTATCGCCGCTGGGGCCACAACGAAGGCGACGAGCCGTCCTACACGCAGCCAATGATGGTCAAGCTGATCGAGGAGCATCCTCGCGTCGCAGCAATCTACGCCGACAAGTTGGTCGCCGAGGGCGTGATGACCGAAGCCGAGGTTGAGGAGATGCGCGAGCACGTCAACGCGCGACTCAAGCAGGCGCACGAAGAGGTGCGGCACGTCACATCCGACGAGCCAATGCCGACGTTCTCGTCGCCGTCGCGCACGACGATCGAAACGGGTGTCGCTGCCGCGCAGCTCGTGCGACTGACCGACGAAATGCTCGCAGTACCCGAGGGCTTCACGATCAACGAGAAGCTCGCACAGGTGCTCGAACGCCGCCGCAACGCGCTCGGACCGGACGGCGGGATCGAGTGGGGCCATGCCGAGGCACTCGCCTACGCGACGCTGCTCGAGGAAGGCGTCGCGATTCGCCTGACGGGGCAAGACACTGAGCGCGGCACGTTCTCTCATCGCCACGCCGTCCTGCACGACGCCGTTGACGGCACGGAGTACACGCCGCTCGAGCACATCAAGGCGGCCCGCGCCGGCTTCGAGGTGCGCAACGCGCCACTGACAGAGACCGGCTGCCTCGGCTTCGAGTACGGCTACGCCACGACGCGCCATGACGCGCTCGTGTTGTGGGAGGCGCAGTTTGGCGATTTCGTCAACGTCGCCCAGGTGATCGTCGATCAGTTCATCATGAGCGGCCGCACCAAGTGGGGCGACGAGTGTCGTCTCACGCTGCTGCTCCCCCACGCCTACGAAGGCAGTGGACCAGAGCATTCGTCTGCCCGCCTCGAGCGTTTCCTCAAGCTCGCCGCCGAGGACAACTGCACGATCGTCTACCCAACAACGGCAGCCCAGTGCTTCCACATGCTGCGCCGCCAGGCCCTCGCACCAGAGCGCCGCCCGCTGATCGTGATGACACCGAAGTCGCTGCTGCGCCTCAAGGACGCCTCGTCGAACATCGAGGATCTGACGCACGGCTCCTTCATCAAGATCATGGACGACGCGGCCGTCAGCGACTGGCGCGACGACATCTCGCGCGTCATCCTCTGCAGCGGCAAGGTCTACTACGACCTCAAGCGCCACCCCGAGTACACACCCGAAGATGGCACGGCGATCGTCCGCCTCGAGCAGCTCTACCCCTTCCCGACCGAGACGCTGGCACGCACGTTGGCCGGGTATCCGAACCTCGAGGAAATCGTCTGGGTCCAAGAGGAGCCAGCCAACATGGGTGCGTGGCGCTCGATCCGCCATCGTCTCGAAATGGCCGCTCCGAGCATTCGCCTGCGCTATGCGGGTCGACCTTGGCGCGCCAGCCCGTCGGAGGGGTACCTGCCAGACCATAAAATCGAGCAGGAGCGCCTCGTGCGCGACGCGCTCGGTCTCAGCACCCACTAATCCACGACTAACGCGATACGCTGAAGACTGTGGCTGTGGCCGAAACGACAAGTGCGCTCCTGGTCGCCGCTCAGGCACGCGACATCGTTGGTCCCGACTGGGTCGTGACCGACGGTGCCCAGTTGCGCGTCTACGAGTGTGACGGCCTGATGAACCACCGCACCGTGCCGGGCGCGGTGATCCTACCCGGCACGACCGAGCAGGTCGCGGCAGTCGTGCGCCTGTGCCACGAGCACCGCGTCCCGTTCGTGGCACGTGGTGCCGGGTCGGGCCTATCGGGCGGTGCATTGCCGACGGAAGATGGCATCGTGATCGGGCTGTCGCGCCTGCGTGAGGTGCTCGACGTTGATGCGGCAAATCAACGCGTCCGCGTGCAGCCCGGCGTCACGAATCTTCGTGTCAGCGAAGTCGCCGCTCCGTTCGGGCTCTACTACGCACCCGACCCCTCCAGCCAGCAGGTCTGCACAATCGGCGGCAACCTGGCCGAGAACTCTGGCGGCGCTCACTGCCTCAAATACGGCTTTACCGTCAACCACGTCTTGACCGCGAGCGTCGTGCTGTCGGATGGCACGATTGTCGAGCTCGGCAGCGAGGCGCCGGACGCTCCTGGCCTGGATCTGCTCGGCGTCGTCATCGGCAGCGAAGGCACCGTCGGCATCGTCACCGAGGCGCTGCTCAACCTGCTGCCGAAGCCCGAACACGTCGAGACGCTCGTCGCGATGTTTCCGTCGACCGAGACCGCAGGCGACGCCGTCTCCGCGATTATCGCGGAAGGTGTCGTGCCCGCAGCAGTCGAGATGATGGACCGCCTTGCGATCGACGCCGCCAAGACGCAGACGCCGATCACGTGGGATACCGAGGCCGCACTGATCGTCGAGCTCGATGGTCCCGCACGCGAGGTGCGCCAGCAGTTCGAAGCCGTCACTGCGATCTGCAAACGCTGCGGTGCCGATGCCGTCCAGGTTGCCGCCAGCCCCGACGAGCGGCAGACGATCTGGCGCGCGCGGAAGAGTGCGTTTGCCGCTGTTGGCCAGCTCTCGCCCGCCTACCTCGTCCAAGACGGAGTGATCCCCCGGACCCGTTTGCCCGAGGTACTCAATGGCATTCGGGCACTGGCCGACGAGGCTGGGCTGCGTGTCGCGAACGTGTTCCACGCCGGCGACGGCAACCTCCACCCGCTCGTGCTGTACGACAACGCCGTCGAGGGCGAGCAGGCCAAGGCCGAGGCGATCGCCATGCGGATTGTCGAGCTCTGCGTCGACTTTGGCGGCTCGATCACCGGCGAACACGGCGTCGGCATCGAGAAGGTCTGCTCGATGCCGAAGATGTTTACGGGCGACGACCTGACCGCCTTCGACCGCGTGCGCTCGGCCTTCGACCCAGTCGGACTCTGCAACCCCGGCAAGCTCCTGCCAACGCCGCGTCTGTGCGGCGAAGTGCCAGGCTTCTATCACGCACATCCGGTCGAGACCGCGGGCCTCGGGGAGCGTATGTAGTGGCAGAACTCGCTGGCAGCCTTGGCGCGGACCGGCTGTCGGACGAGCATGGCACGCCGGTTCTGACCCCACGCGATGCAGCTGAAGTCTCGACGCTGCTCGAAGCCGCCTCGAAGACCGGCCTCGCCCTCGTCGTCCGTGGCGGCGGCACGAAGACCAGTTGGCGCCCGACCCCCACGCGCTGCGACGCGATCCTGTCGACTGCCGCGCTGGCAGGCATCGTCGATCGCCAGCCGGGCGACATGACTCTCGTCGCACAGGCCGGCACGCCGCTCGCTGCCTTGCAGGCAGCCGTCACCGGTGACACCACGCACCGCCAACGATTGATGCTCGATGGCGTTGGTGGCGAGGCCGCCACGCTCGGTGGCATCCTCGCGACCCGCGCGGCCGGCCCGCGCCGCCAGCGATACGGCACGCCCCGCGACATCGTGATCGGCGCGCGCTACGTGACAGGCGACGGCCTCGCCGCCAAGACGGGTGGCACCGTGGTCAAGAACGTTGCCGGCTACGACCTCGCCAAGCTGTTGATT
>JAEMTW010000264.1 GCA_016462095.1 Thermoleophilia bacterium | reverse complement strand
TAAATAGGCGAACATGAATACTCGAGATGAAGTTGTCATCAATCGGGATAGTGCAACCTGGTGCGCGCCCAACAGTGTTCTCGGCGGCGAGCAGGTATCTGCGACCTGCGGAGTCGGGAGGCTCTACGACTACAACTTGCCAGCCGCGCGAGGTGCGTGTGCGTGAAGTCTCGCGAGGTGCACGCTCGCGCTGCTCCGCAACTCGGGGCTTAGCGGTAAGTGGACGACTCGCACGCATCTCGCGCACTACAACAAGTACAACACGTGAGAGGAATATCAATAGCAGCGCGAGAAAGCAGTAGCGCAGAAGAGTTAGCAGGGCATCAGACATTGGCTACGAACCCTCAAAGCGCAGGTTGACCGCGCCAATCGAGATCACATCGCCGTCTGATAGGCGCGCAGTTTGAATGGGCGATCCGTTCAGCTTTGTGCCATTCAATGATGAGAGGTCAACAAGTACCCATCCATCAGGCTCGCTTCGGATTTCGCAGTGGCGCCGCGATGCTTGCGAGTCGTCGACTTGAATGCTGCACTCGGGTAGCCGGCCAACGCTTACAACATCTGCGCCGAGCACCACACGGCTACCGTCAGCGCGCACAAGTGAACCAGCGGCTCCGCCAGGGCCAGCAACGATGCGCGCCTCAATCTCGATGCGCCCAGCCTTCATTTGGTTATCGCTTACAAGCCCTACAGTGATGGGCCCAGCGAACTGTGCCTTGAGAGTGATGGCATGCTCGCGCGCTGCCTCTACTAACTCGGCCTCTATCAGTTCTTTCAGATCATCGAGGCGAATGGCGTCGGGCTCTGCGAGGGCCACGATGAAGGAGTTCGGTACCAGAGCACTCTTGGTTCCAAGTGTGCGGCCGTGATCCATCTCGCGTCGGAGGCGTGTAACCAGCTCGGCGGGCTGCACACCGGCTCGAGATGTGCGCGTAAAGGTGCCCTCAAGGAGGCGCTCGAGTCTGCGTTCAAAGCCTTGTACACCCATTGGCCTTGAGTGTAAGGGGCGATCTAGGTCTAGGCCCGGCACTTGGGGTGGGTGTGGCGACTAACCTTCGGTCTCCACTCGGGCGAGTGGCGGAATGGCAGACGCGCTGGCTTCAGGTGCCAGTGTCCGTAAGGACGTGGGGGTTCAAGTCCCCCCTCGCCCACTTAAATCGGCTGGCCTTTTACCGGAGGGGGCGGGATCGTCGTGAGGGCCACGTGTTGCGGGGTCAGACCGACCACACGATCGGCGCCGTCGGGTCGGGTAGGTACGAGCAGTAGGTACCGGTCCGGAGCGACCCGTCGAGGTGGGCGCCGAGATCAGGGACCTCGTCGCGTAGCCGCTCGATTGAGTAGCGGAGTGCCCGCGTGACCGCGGTGCGGGCGCGTTCCACGTTGCTCCCGACGGACCGGAACCGACCGCTGAGCCCGAGGGACCGGGACAGTTCTGCGAGGAGGAAGTCGCGGTCTCGCTCCGCGAGTTCGGCCCGCGCATCGTCGTTGCAGCGCCGGGCGTCGGCGATGTCCTCGTCGATCTCCTCGAGACGGCGTCGGTACGCCGATCGGGCATGCTCGTCGAGCGGCGGCAGGCCAGCGTGCGATCCCTCATGGAGTGCCTCGCCGCCCCCGACGGTCGCAGACCCCGCGGTGAGCGTGCCCTCTTCGACCGCTACGAGGTCGAGCACGTGGAACTCGCGCCCGGGGTCCGAGAACATCCGAGCGAGGTAGCGGTAACCCTTGAGATCGCGCAGCGAGGTGGATTCGCCGGCGAAGGTCACCGTGCGTACGTCGCCGGTGATCTCGAAGGTGGCGTGCCGCGGTGCGTCGCTTGAAGGGTTTGGTCCGACTCGGTCGTTCGTCGGAGTACGCAACGCCGCCGCTCGGGTCATTGCGCCGTAGCGCTCGAACCCATGGATCGCAGCGTCGCGCTCCATGTGCGCTGCGGTGTCCCGCCCGGCGCGCTCGTACGCCTCGGCCAGCACGGTCCGGGCCACTGCCGTCTCGTACGGCGCACCGATCTCGGCCCAGTCGCCGACGGCGGACCCTGCGGTGTTGGCGGCTCTTTCAAGGTCTCCCTCGAGCAGCGCGACCCGAGCCCAGGCGAGCGCCGCCGAGGCGCAGAGCCACGGCGTGCCGTACGTGTCGGCGACCTCCTGCAGGCGGCTCGCTGCGGCGCGCGCGACCAGCTCGTCGTTCATCGCCGTGGCGATCTCGACCTGTGCTTCCAGCAGCGGAGC
>JAEMTW010000263.1 GCA_016462095.1 Thermoleophilia bacterium | reverse complement strand
CGTCATCGGCACCTTGGCTTGATGAAACAGTCCGAGCTGTGGGCAGCGCCGATCGGACTCGCGGGCGAGCGCCTCAACACGTTCGATCGACTCCGGTGTCTGCACGCGTAGCTCGAGGCCGACGTGGAGAAACTCGGGTTGACGATCGGGGTCGCCGTCGAGCAGTCCGCGCAGGTCGAGATCGGACTGCGCACGAATCTCGAGGCCGTCGAGCTGGAAGCCCTGGTCCTGCGCGGTGATCGCGATCGCAACGTTCGCACACGAGATCAGCGCCGCCAATTGGTACTGCACGGGCGTCCAGCCCGTGTCGCCACCGGCGAGCGCGCCCGCCACGAAATCGAGTGGCTCGTCGGCAACGATCGGCTCGTGGTCCTTGACCGTCATGCTGCACGCGAGCCCGCCGAGCGACGTCAGGCGAACCTTGGTGATCGCGATGTGATCGGGCTGCTCGTCGGCCATGGCTACTTGACCTCGACGCCCTCGGCCTCGCACTCGGCGAAGACCTCGCGGGCGATGCGGAAGCCTTCGACGCCCGCCGGGATGCCGGCGTAGATCGCGAGCTGGATCAGCGCGTCCTGGATCTCGGCCTTCGTCACACCATTCGTGATCGCGCCGCGTAGGTGGAGACGGAACTCGTGCATGCGGTTGAGCGAGCCAATCATCACGAGATTCATCAGCGAGCGATCGCGCTTGCTCAGTGCCGAACGACCCCAGCCGGCACCCCAGCAGTACTCGGTAACGAGGCGCTGAAAGTCCATCGAAAACTCGTCGGCATTCGCCAGCGAGCGCTCCACGTACTCCTCACCGAGGACCTCCTTGCGGATCCGCAGGCCAGTCTCAAATAGCTCATCGCTCATCGGGTGTCTCCTCCCAATCGGTTGCCTGCACCCTAGCCGTTCTGTCGAGCAGCCTTCGCGACGAAGGTAGACATTTGCTGCCCGGAGGTATTACCGAATAGGATCTCACCATGGTTGACCAAGAAACTCTCGAACGTGAGGCGATGATCCGTGAGGGCGTCACCGAACTTTGTAAACAGTTCCCCGGCGAATACTGGCGAGAACTCGACCGTGAACAGGGCTACCCGACCGAGTTCGTCAAGCGCCTCTCCGAGGACGGCTGGCTTGGAGCGTTGATCCCAGAGGAATATGGCGGCGGCGGACTCAGCGAGTCGGACGCGGCGATCATCCTTGAGGAGATCAACCATCAGGGCTGCAACTCAGGCGCCTGCCATGCGCAGATGTACATCATGGGCACCGTGCTGCGGCATGGCTCGGATGCGCAAAAGCAGCAGTACCTCCCTGGCATCGCCTCGGGCGAGATTCGCCTCCAGGCCTTCGGTGTGACGGAGCCCGACGCGGGCTCGAACACGCTCGCGATCCGCACCCGCGCCGTCCAGCAAGACGATGGATCGTGGGTCGTCGACGGCCAGAAGCTCTGGACGAGCCGCTTTTTCCACTCGGACATGATGCTCCTGCTCGCGCGCACGTCGGAGCCCGTTGAGGGCAAGCCCAAGTGGTGGGGCCTCTCCACCTTCCTCGTCGATCTACGCGAGGCTGGCGATTCGATCGACGCACGCCCGATCCGCACGATGATGAACCACGCCACCTGCGAGGTCTTCATCAAGAACCTCAAGTTGCCAGCCGAGGCACTCGTTGGCGAAGAGGGCATGGGCTTCCGCTACATCCTCGATGGCATGAATGCCGAGCGCATCCTAATCGCCGCGGAGTGCATTGGTGACGGTCGCTGGTTTGTCGAGAAGGGCGCTGCTTATGCAACTGAGCGTGAAGTCTTCGGGAAGCCAATCGGCTCGAACCAGGGCGTCCAGTTTCCAATCGCCCGCGCCCATGCCGCCGTTGAGGCTGCTGACCTGATGCGCCGTCGTGCGTCCGAACTGTTCGAGGCCGGCGAGCCCTGTGGCGCCGAGGGCAACATGGCAAAGCTGCTCGCCTCGGAGGCCTCGTGGCAGGCCGCCAACGCCTGCATCGACGCCCATGGTGGCTTTGGTTTTGCCGAGGAGTACGACGTGGAGCGCAAGTTCCGCGAGACGCGCCTGTACATCACCGCACCGATTAGCAACAACCTCGTGCTCGCCTTTTTGGGCCAGCACGTGCTCAAGATGCCTCGCTCCTACTAGGATCACATCTACCACTCGAGGGAGAGAAGACGATGGCTGAAGTCGATATCGATGGCGTCAAGATCTGGTTCGACGTTCATGGCGAGGGCACGGA
>JAEMTW010000072.1 GCA_016462095.1 Thermoleophilia bacterium | reverse complement strand
AGGATGACCTGCAGTGCAACAAAGACGCCTTCAAGCATGCCCGCAGTCTACCCGGATCATCTTGATCGAACGCCGATTCTTCTGTCAGGCCTTTACCGTTGAGTGGTAACGTCGTCCCGCGTGGACAGGAATTGCTCTCAGCACACGACTGGAACGAACCGATGAGCTTACGCGTGGGCGTCGATCTTGGTGCGACAAAGATCCAGACGTTGCTCGTCGCCGACGACGACTCGATCGTAGCCCGCAAGCGGGGCACAACCCCTGTCACGGGTGGCCCGAGTGCCGTACTTGCGGCCGTCAAGGAAACGATCGAACACCTGCTCGTGCGAGCCGATCAGCCAGCATCTGCTGTCGCCACGATCGGTATTGGTGCGCCCGGCCAGATCGATGTTGCCGCGGGCATCGTCCTGCAGGCCGTTAACGTCGCAGGCTGGGACCAGCCCGTACCAGTCAGTGAGATTGTCGGCGACATGTTTGGCGTGCCCGTCGCACTCGCGAACGACGTCCAAGCCAGCATCGTGGCTGAGCATCGGCTCGGGGTTGGTCGCGGCAGAGCCAACCTGCTTGGCATCTTCTGCGGCACGGGTGTTGGCGGTGGGCTGATTTTGAACAACGACCTCTGGCTGGGGACTGGTGCCGCAGGCGAGATCGGCCACACGGTGATCGTCCAAGACGGGCACCGTTGTGGCTGTGGACGCAACGGTTGCCTTGAGGCCTACGCCGGACGCGGCGCACTCGAGCAGGCCGCTCGCCAACAGCATCAAGCGGGCCGCCCCACGATGCTCTTTGAATTGATGGAGCAGCAAGGACGGTCCCGCCTGACGAGCCGCGTCTGGCTCGATGCCTGCCTGCAACGAGACGAGCTCGCGTTAGAACTGATCGCACAGGCCGCACGTGCGGTCGGTACGGCGGCTGGCAGTGCCACAAATCTGCTCGACGTCGACTGTGTGGTGATTGGTGGTGGCCTGGCGACTCGACTTGGCGATCGCTTCCTCAATGACGTCCGCGCCGCCGCGCAGCCAGTCCTACTGCGTTCCGACGTCGCAAGCCAGATTGTCCTCTCCGAACTCGGAGACGACTGTGGCGCACTTGGTGCCGCGCTCGTCGCCGGCGATCGTCTCTCGCAGCGCTAGTCCACGCGAACGCCGGCGCGAATGACGTCAATGACCTCGAGCGTCGGTGTCAGCACGACGAGGTCGGCACGCAGGCCTGGAGCAATCTGTCCACGGTCGGTCAGACCGAGCGCGTGGGCAGGTGTGGCCGAGAGCATCGTGGAGGCTGCCGACAAATCAACGCCAACGACCTCGACCAGCTGTCGCAGTGCCACATCCTGTGTGAGGGTGCTCCCGGCCAACGCTCCCCCCTCGCGCAGGCGGGCAACGCCACCCGAGACGACGACGTCCATGTTGCCCAGTCGGTGGTCGCCATCGCCATCGTCGGCTGCCGCAATCGCATCGGTCACCAACGCGACGCGGTCTGGCCCGGCAACCCGGATAGCCAGTTCCAGCATCGCCGGCGCCACATGCTCGAGATCGGCGATCAGCTCGAGCGTCACCCGGTCATCAAGCAGAAGCGTCGCTGCGGGACCCGGCTTTCGATGATGCAACGGTGGCATCGCATTGAACAAGTGGGTCGCAACACGCGCGCCGGCGTCAATTGCTTGTTTGATCACCGCCTCATCCGCACCGGTGTGTCCAATCGCCACGACTGCTCCCGCAGCGACGAGTCTCGGGATCGCAGCGAGTGCACCATCAACCTCGGGCGCCAACGTCACCATCGCGATCTGACCGCTGGCAAGCAACTCGGCCAACTGATCGTCGGCGACACCACGGAGAACGTTGGGATCGTGTGCACCACAGTAGTCCGGCGCCAACCATGGCCCTTCAAGGTGGATACCCGCCAGCGTGCCGTCGGCGGCGAGCGGAAGCAGCGCCTCAATCTGTCGCAGTAGATCGCCGTGCGACGCCGAAGCCAGGCTGCCAAGGCTCGTCGTCGTGCCATGTCGGCGATGCGTCAGCGCCGCTTGGTGCGCCTCCTCCGTCGAGCCCGACAGATACGACCCTCCCCCTCCACCGTGGCAGTGCAGGTCGATAAAGCCCGGTAGCACGATCGCACCCTCAAGCGACTCGACAGATGCCTCCTCCGGCTGCGGCGCAGCGCCGTGCCCACAGTCGCTGATCCGATCGCTTTCGATCAGGATCCAGCCGTCAGCGAGCGCACCGTCAGCGTTGAGCCACTGCAGATCGGTCAGTAGCCTCACCGCACCACTCCCTGCTTCGACACGCGTGCCTCCCAACGTAGGACAATCCACTGTACAAAAGCTGACACCTCGCGCAGCACGAGGAACCCGCGCTACGCTCCAAGTATGAAACAGCGTGCGCTCGGATCCAGTGGTGTCAACGTCTCTGAGGTCGGTTTTGGTGTCTGGACCGTCGCCACCGGGTGGTGGGGCGAGTACTCCGACGATCAGGCCGTCGCTCTGCTCCGCCATGCCCGTGATCGTGGCATCAACTTCTTCGACACGGCCGATACGTACGGTGAGGGTCGCGGAGAAACGCTGCTGGAGAAGGCGTTCGGCGCCGACTCCGACGTCGTCATTGGCACCAAGTTTGGCTACGACATTTACTCGCCCTGGGAACGCAAGGGCCACGTCGAGCGCCCGCACGACTGGACGCCCGCGTTCGTCAAATATGCACTTGAGCAGAGCATGCGTCGCCTCGGCCGCGACCACATCGATTTCTATCAGCTCCACAATCCGCGCCTTGATGCTCTGCAAGACGATGGGCTGTTTGAGATGCTCGACGGTCTCGTTCAGGCAGGCACGATCGGCTCGATCGGCGTCGCCCTTGGCCCCGCCATCGGCTGGCGCACGGAGGGTCTGTGGGCGATCGAGAATCGCCCGATCCACGCGATCCAGGTGATCCACAACCTGCTCGAGCAGCAGCCGGGCCGCGACTTTATTTCCAGCGCCAAGAACAACGACACCTCGATCGTCGTGCGTGTTCCCCACTCGTCCGGAATGCTCGAAGGCAAGTACACGCTCGAGACCGTCTTCGACGAGAACGATCACCGCAGGCACCGCCCGAAGTCGTGGCTCGTCGAGGGTGTGCAGAAGGTCGAGCAGGTGCGGTTCCTCGAACGCGAAGACCGCACGATGGGCCAGGCCGCCATCCAGTGGCTACTGCACGAAAACGTTGTCGCCTCCGTGCTGCCGAATATCTACAACGTCGAGCAGATCGACGAGTTTGCCGCGACATCGGACACGGCACCATTGACCGACGAGGAGTTTCGCACCGTCGAAGACCTCTGGGAAGACGATTTTGGTGTCGCACCGTACGTCGAAGAGACGTCGACAGTTACCGCCGACTAGGCACGATTACGCAGCTCTCGTACGCGCGACCCGTTCGAGCAGATCGGCCAGGCGCCGTGCTTGGACAACGTCTGCATGCGCGTCTGCGGTGGCCTGACCGGCAGGGTCATCGCGTGCCAACTCGAGTGCAACACGTAGACCAGCGAGAATTGCGTCTTCGTTGAATGGATCGACCTGCACCGCAGCGGAAGCCGGCAAGTCGCGTGCTACCGGCGCTGTCTGCGAGACGACCACGGGCACGCCACAGGCGACGGCTTCGAGCGCGCCGAGTCCGTAGCCTTCGCTGAGCGCCACGAGCGATGCAACGTCTGCGCCCCGCAGTAACGCGGGCACCCGATCGGGACGGACGGCCCCCAACAGGCGCACGTGCGGCAATCCCTCCAGCTGCTCTGCCAGTGGCCCCGTGCCAGCGATCCACAGTTCGCCACCACCGTGCTCGGCAAACAGTCGCGCCGCCGCCGCGGCGAGACGCTCGGGGTTCTTACGCTCGATCAAGTTGCCGATCTGCACGATCAGCGGACGACTCGGGGCAGCCCCAAACAGCGAAAGGTCCGCAGCCCCTGGGTGAAAGAGTGCGCGATCAACACCGGTGTTGATGACCTCGACGACGAGCCCGGGATAGACCGCTGTGAGGCGCGCAGCGAGCTCGCTGGAAACGGCGACCACGGCCGCCGCCCCAAAGACCGCCCGCCGGACTGCAATGCGCAGCGGCCTCGACCGTTCGAGATGACCGACGTCGCCACCGTGCGCGACCAGCACGTACGGAGCACCAACCGAGCGTGCCACACGCCGAGCGATCAGCGCGGTTGGCACGAGGTAGTGTCCCAATACGACGTCGGCCTGCATGCGATCTGCCGCGTGCGCGCCTTGGCTCCGGAGCCTCGCGTACTTGCGCAGCGTGCCCGGCAATCTGGTCGTGCGCTGCTCAATGCCGACCACTTCAACGGTGCACCCAGCCTGCTCGAGTGCCGCCGTTTGGCGCATCACGAAGACGCCATATTGCGGTACCTCAGTCGATGGGACCATGTTGGAGACCACGAGGACGCGAAGCGAGTCGTACATGGAACCTACGATGCCGCATCGATCGGTCGCTACGCTGCACAGGTTGCCGACGTAGCTCAGCTGGTAGAGCTCTCGCCTTGTAAGCGAGTGGTCCGCGGTTCGAGTCCGCGCGTCGGCTTGAAAAACATGCTTTTTCCCTGCTGAGTGGATATTTCGATTCGGTAAATTTCTTCCGTATTACCATGGCTGAGCGCTACGCTAGGCATATGGGTTCGCACCTGCACATCGCACATCGCGGCTACCGCACCGGGCTTGGTGACAACACGCTGGCGCAGATTGCCGAGGCGATCCGGCTGGACTGCGACATGGTCGAAGTCGATGTTCGCCGCCGCGGCTCGGACGGCGAGCTGGTGCTCGCACACGAGAAGGGCGCGAACCTGACTGCTCCGCTCCTCCGCGACGCGTTGGCGTTGGCGCGCCATGCCAATATCCCACTCAATCTTGACCTCAAACAGAATGGTCTGTCCGAGCAACTCGTCCGGGTCTTGCGCGAGGGCGAGATGACTGATCGTGTCGTCTTGACCGGCGGCGGCTGGGAGCAGGCGCTCTGGGTCCGCCACTTGGAGCCCCGTATTCGCGTTGGCTTCACGATCCCGCGCCGACACCACGACTGGGTGCGCGCGCTTGGCTGGGCCGCCAATCGCCTCTGGCGATTCGCCTGGACCGGCCGTGTCGATCTGCTGATGAAGGCCTACCGCATCGACTTGGTAACGATTCAGCATCGCCTCGTGACCCCTAAATTGGTGACACAGGTCCATCGTGGTGGTGGCGAGATTTGGGTCTGGACACCCGACGACCCAGCCACGATCGCGCGCCTCTGCGCCATGGGCGTCGACGGCATCTGCACAAACGTGCCGGATCCCGCCCGCGTTGCTGCGACGCAGCGCACCGTAATCGCTGCGTAGCTGCGTCGTTTTTCAGCCGAACGTGCGGATGCTGTAGACCACCGCGACGACGACGCCGACGCCAATTACGACACGCTGTAAGACGACAGCGGGCAGACGCGTTGCGAGGTGTCCACCAAGGTACCCGCCGCCCAGTGCACAGACGAGCATGACGACGGCTGTCACCCACAGAACGTGCCCCGAGAAGACGAAGACGAGTGCGGCGGCACCGTTGACGACGAGGCTCGAACACTGCTTGAGTGCATTGATGCGCGTGAGTGTGTCGACGAGCACGGCACCGAACACGGCCAGCACAATGATGCCGAGGCCGCCGCCGAAGTAGCCGCCATAGATGGCGGCTGCAAAGATGCCGATCGCCGGTCCCAGCAACCGCTCGTGTCCCCCATGTAGGTGGGAAATCCGCTCTGCTACACGCTTCTTGACGGTATTACCGAGTGCCAACAGCACGACCGCGCCGATGATCAGGAATGGAATCAGGACCTCAAAGGCGCTCTCCGGGGTGATCAAGAGCAGTGCTGCGCCGACGACACCACCGAGCGCCGCGAGCGGCAACAAGACCCGCATCCGGCGACCCTGCCCGACGAGATCGCCTCGCTGCGCAAGCGTTCCGCCGAGGAAGCCAGGGACGAGTGCCACGGTATTGGTCACGTTGGCCGCGATCGGTGGCACACCGAGTGCCAAGAGCACGGGAAATGAGATCAGCGTGCCGCCACCGGCGAGGGCATTGATGACTCCCGCAGCGAGCGCGGCCAAGCCGGCGAATACGAGGTCACCGGCAGACATACCGAAAATCTAGGCGGTCTCGCCAACCTCGCGGCTGGCACGGTGCTGCTCGATCTTGCGCTTGACGCGCTGCAGAGCATTGTCGACGGCCTTCGGGTCACAACCTGCCCGCTCGGCGATCGACTCGTACGACTCGCCGGCCATAAACGAGGCGAGCACCTCGGACTCGAGTGGCGAGAGTGCCTTGCCAAGCATCGAGACCAGCGAATCCAGCTCGTCGCTCGAGACAACGCGCGAGGCGGGGTCGAGCGTAGGCGAACCAGCAATCGCATCGCCGAGCGTGCACTCTCCACCCTCAGGATCGGCTCCGGCAGGCGTGTGACTGAACGAGATGTAGCCATTGAGAGGCTGATGCTTGTTGCGGGTCGCACCCTTGATCGCCGTGATGATCTGACGCGTGATGCACAGCTCGGCGAACGAGCGGAACGAGGTTTCACGATCGACGCGGTAGTCGCGGATCGCCTTGTAGAGGCCAATCAGGCCCTCCTGCTGCAGATCGTCGGAATCGCCGCCGGCCAGGAAGTAACTCGAGGCCTTGAGGCGCACAAACGGCTGATAGCGCCGAATCAGCTGGTCGAGAGCGGCGTCATTGCCGTTGCGAGCACGCAAGACAAGGGAGAGATCACCCTGATCGCGCTTCTGCCGCGCTGCTGGATCCAGTGTGCGGGTGGTAGTTGCTCGTGCTGCTTGCATAACGGGGTAACCCTCCATGACACTCCATCAACCTCATTGTGTACTTGAGGTTTATGCCTGACATCCGCACTATGCCCGACGGCCTAGGCAATTACAAGGGCAATCTCACAATTGATAGGACAAACCCTAATTTGCCTGCAAACCGTTACATTCTTAGCCGCGCCCGAGGCGGCCTAGAATCGGCTCTACCAGCGGGATTGCGCGTGGTTGATAGGGACGAACCTATCCCGGCGACCTCTGTCGCCCTCGAAACCTACGGGCGTTGCCGAACGGCCTCAAACAGCAGAATGCCGGCGGTGACCGAAACATTCAGCGACGAGATCTTGCCCGCCAACGGCAGTGAGACGATCGCATCGCAGGCCGTTTGTACACGCGGACGCACGCCTGAGCCCTCGGCACCAAGCACGAAGATGCAGCCATCGCGATAATCGCCGTCCGTATAGGCCATCTGAGCATCAGCAGCCGCCGCGTAGGTCCAGAGCCCCGGTCGCTTGGCGCGATGCAGCCAATCGGCTAGATTCGGCACGATCGCAATCGGCAAGTGCTCAACCGCGCCGGCACTGGCTTTGGCCACGGCGGCGGTGACCGGCGCGCTGCCATGCCGCGGCACGACGAGGCCATCGGCCCCGGCACACTCGGCGCTGCGCACGATCGCTCCCAGGTTACGCGGGTCGCTGACACCATCGAGCGCAATGATCAGCGGGCGTTCGATGGCGAGCAGCTCGTCGCCATCGATGTACGGAAACGGATCGACATGGGCGGCAATGCCCTGATGATCGGAGTTGCCGATCAGCGCACCGATCTCGTCCGCGCCCGTCACGCGCACGGGCGCGTCGAGACCACGAAGCCACGGCAGCGAGGCCTTGGCCTTGTCCGTCACGAGGATCTCCTGCACGTTGCGTCGGCCACGCGTCGCCTCGTGGACCGGCTGCCTTCCGTAGATCAGATCGGCGCTCACGCGGGCGCCAACTCTGGGCCGTCAGGCAGGTCTTGGACGACCCAGCCGAGCACAAGGAGCTCGTCGCGCAGGGCATCAGCACGCTCAAAATTTCGCTCTAAACGGGCGTTTTCACGCTCTTGGAGCAGCGCGAGGGCCTCGGCAGGTGGGCCCTCACTCGTGGCCGCAAGTCCATCGAGACCGAGCACGTAGAGACAATCAACCAGCACGCTCCGAGCCTGTGCGACATCGGCAGGATCGGCATCGCCGGCGTCGATCGCAGCATTCAATTGGCGCACCAGATCGAACAAGGCGGCGAGCGCCTCGGGAGTCGCGAAGTCATCGTCGAGCGCGGCGCGGAAGCGACTATCGACCTCTGCTGCAGCCTCAGCTAGTGGACCTCCGCTGGCGGCTGGGGCCGAGCCGCTCACACGAGCGGCTC
>JAEMTW010000071.1 GCA_016462095.1 Thermoleophilia bacterium | reverse complement strand
GCTTGCGCATGTTCTCGTCGGCGTTGGCGGCGTTTTTGTCGAGATTCTCGATGACGTCGTCCTTTCGCCCGCACCGACGGATGCGACGCATCTCGCAGCGTTGATGAAGACCCTTCGTGCGTTTCCGATGCTGGCGGGTGCGCGCGGTCAGGAGCCGGTCGACTGCATGGCGGTTGCCGAGATTGCGGTGCGCTTGGGAGACCTGCTGGTCCAGACGCCGTCGATCAGCGAAGTCGAGATCAATCCGCTGCGCGCCACAGCCACGGGCGCGATCGCGCTTGACGCGCGAATCGTCTGCTGACGGTCAACCGATTCGACCGAATTTGCGATAGCAAGAGTGGGGGAACGCCAGGGCTCGTCCACTTCGGTGGGCGAGCCCTCGCGCGTTGTTGTGGACTGTCACTTTGACTCGCCTTGAACCTATCCAACGACTTGCTATAGACAGCGGCGGGAGCGTGCCCGATGATGTCGGTATGACCGCTGCAGTCCAGCTTTTTCCCACCTGTATCGGCGATGTTGTCGCACAGCAGACGGCGACTGACGCCGAGCGGGTGCTCGACGCGCTGGGCATCGATCATCACCGTCCATCGGCCACAACCTGTTGTGGTCAGCCCGCCTATAACTCAGGTCACGATGGCCCCGCTCGTGCCGTCGCCAAGGCGACGTTGAAGGCGTTGGACGATGGATCGGATCTGCCGATTCTGGTTCCTTCGGGCTCGTGCACCAGCATGGTGCGTCTGCACTGGCGCGAGCTCTTCCACGGCACCCCCGAGGCCGAGGCAGCGACCCGGATTGCGCGGCGCGTGCGGGAATTGTCGAGCTATCTCGCCGAGCATACGGATGCCTTGCGCGAACTGAAGCCGTCGCTCGCGGTCCGGGTCGGGTACCACGACTCCTGTCACATGCTGCGGGAACTGCGAATCAAGGAGGCGCCACGCGAGGTCCTGCAGACTGTCGCCGGCCTGGAGCTCGTCGAGCTCGACTCCAGCGAGCGCTGCTGCGGCTTTGGTGGTACCTTCAGCGGGCGCTATCCCGACGTTTCGGTGGCGATGGCGGACACGAAGATCGACGACATGGTGGCGGCGAAGATCGACGTGCTGGTTTCTTCGGACCCGGGCTGCCTGATGCAGCTGGCGGGTCGGATGTCGCGTCAAGGCACGCCCGTACGTGCCGTCCATCTCGCGACTCTGATGGCTGAGGCCCTGGCATGAGCGCGACACGTGAAGACGTCGGAGGCACGCCGCTGCCGCCCGGCTGGGCAAAGCCCGCGCATCAGCCAGACGCCTTCGAGCTGACGACGACTACGTTTGCGGAGCGAGCCGCGAAGACGATGGCACGCCCGTTTGCGCGTGGCGCAATCGCGAATGCGACCGACCATGCCGCTGCCCTCACAACTGCGCGCTTTGTCGGCACAGATCATGAGGCGCTGCGCGAGGAGGCGCGCAAGATTCGAGCACACGCGATTGCCAACTTGCCGGACTACCTCGATCAATGGATCGATCAGGCCGAGCGCAAAGGCACCATCGTGCACTACGCGGCCGACGAGTCCGAGGCGCGCCGAATCGTCGCGCAGATCTGCACCGATCAGCAGATCACGCGGGTCGTCAAGTCGAAATCGATGGCGTCGGAAGAGGTGTCGCTCAACTCGGCGCTCGAAGCCGTTGGCGTTGACATCTACGAGACCGACCTTGGTGAATTCGTCGTGCAGGCGATGGGCGACCGTCCGGGACATGTGATTGCACCGATCTTGCATCGCACCAAAGACGAAGTCCACGAGCTGTTTTCGGCCATGGCTGGGCACGAGTTGCCGAACGAGGCAGAGGCGCTGACGGCCTTTGCGCGGGAAGGTCTACGGCACGCGTTCCTGACTGCGGACGCGGGGATTAGCGGCGGCAACTTTCTGATCGCCGAGACCGGGGATGTGCTGCTTGTCACCAACGAGGGCAACGGCCGCCTAACAACGTCGCTGCCACCGATCCACATCGCGCTGGTCGGAATCGAGAAGGTGTTGCCGAGGCGGCGAGACCTAGCCGTGTTGCTCCCGCTTTTGACCGGCCACGGCACGGGCCAGCAGATCACGACGTACGTCTCTGTTTCTGCCGGCCCTCGGCGGCAAGGCGAGCCAGACGGTCCCGAGCAGATGCATGTCGTGCTCCTCGATGCCGGGCGCAGCGCACTCTTGGGTGGCGAATTCGAGGAGGCATTGCACTGCATCCGCTGTGGCGCCTGTCAGAACGTCTGTCCCGTCTATCGACAGGTGGGAGGGCACGCCTACGGCTGGGTCTACGGCGGCCCCATTGGCGCCGTTTTGACGCCCCTGTTCCGCGGGCAAGAGGAGGCGGGTGAACTGGCGCAGGCGACGACGCTCTGCGGCGCCTGCGACGACGTCTGTCCCGTCAAGATTCCCCTGCACGATCTGCTGCTCAACCTACGGCGACGTTCGGATGCCGAGGGGCACGTGCCGCGTCATGAGCAGGTCGCGTTCGCACTGTGGGCTCAGGTTTGGAGTCGGCCGCTGCTCTACCGTGCCAGCACGGCTGTGGCGCGTGGCTCTCTGCGGGCGCTGGCCCGCAACGGCGTTGTGTCGGCGAAGTCTCCGCTGCTCCGACGCTGGACGGCAGGGCGCGACCTCGTCGTCGGAAAGCGCCCGCGATGACCGATCGGGCCTCCTTTCTGGCCGCAATCCGCAGCACTCCGCGTGGTCTCGATCCTGGCCTTCCCGATCGACGAGAGGCACCCGACGCGCCGACCCAATTGAGAGCAGGAGAAGAGCGCCCCGATCGCCTGCAGGCTGAGGCCGAGGCCGCCAGCACGATTGTTCATCGTGTGACTGCAGTCGACGTTGGTGCGACGGTCGCCAGCGTGCTGGTGCAGGCAGATGCCCAACGCATCGCCTTGACGACCGACCTCGCTCCGTTTGCTGATGACGTGCAGGCTGCGCTGGTGGCTGCCGGGTTGACGGTTACAGAGTACGTGGAGGTGGCGCCGGATCGCGCCCGGGCGGGTGCGTTGGATGCCACAGTCACGGGGTGCATCGCCGCCGTTGCGGCGACCGGGTCGGTCGTCACCTCGGCTGCAGGGGCCGGGCGCGCAGGTGCCTTGATCGCACCGACCCACATCTGCGTCGTGCGCGACGAGCAGATCGTCGGGGGGCTGCACGAGTTGTTTGACGGAGACGCACTTGCCGAGGCAGGCAGCCTGTTCGCATTACAGTCCGGGCCCAGTCGGAGTGCGGACATCGAGAAGGTGTTGATCCTCGGAGTGCACGGGCCTGGCAACGTCCACCTGATCATCGTCGCGCCCGACTAAATCGAGTGGCGGCTGTAACGCGCTAGGCGACGATGTCGACCGGCGTGCCGGGCGAGACCAGCGGTACAACCTTGCGAATCCCTGGATCGGGAACGCGAATACAGCCGTGGGACGGGTTCGTGCCCGCAGCGGCCCAAAGGACACCACGCGCGCCGTGGATCGCAACGCGGCCGGGTCCGCCGGCGTACTCAAAGAGGACGTTCGAATGAGCGGTCAGATGAAGCGCCCACGGGCCGAGGGGACTCCACCAAACCTCACGAATCTTCTGATAAATCGCAAAGCGGCCCTTAGGAGTCGGTGTCGCAGCTGCGCCGAGTGCTACGCCGATTGTGAGCACAACGTGCCCGCGTCGAAACACCCGTAGCTCGTGACGACGAAGGCTGATCTCGACGCGCATCGGGTTCTTGCGCAGAATCACGTTGGACTCTCGGATCCAGGCTGTGGCGCCGTTAGGCCTGCTGGGTAGGAGTACCTTGAGCCAAGACTCACCCGTGGAAAGCGTCTTGTGGTCGAGCACCAGCAGCTCGACGGGATTGCCCGTATCGCTTGTCCAAGGTGCCAACGTTCCGCGTAGGTTTCCGCCCCCTGCTTTGGGGTACAGCCCGACGCGAGTAATCAGTCGCGCGACATACGACTCGCGCTTGGTGGGACGAAAATCAGGCACTGGCTGCGTGGCGGCGGCATCCGTCGTGGCTGCTGGGTCGCTGGCGGGGGACGCCGTCGTTTCCGTCTGTCCGCTGGCCGTGCCACCACCGAGAACGGCGAGGACAAGACCAACCAGGACTCCCGTAAGCACTCCGGTGAATAGACGAGGCACAGACACAGTATGGGTCAGGTCGAGCCCGTGGCCGCTGGACTGAGAGCCAGAATCCTGCCACGATCCTCACATGACGGAACCACATCGATCGCTTTGGCTCGAACAGGCGTACACAGGGTCAACCGACGCGCCGGTCTTGAGTGGCGGGGATCACGCAGACGTGGCGATCGTTGGTGGTGGCTACCTCGGGCTTTGGACGGCGATTCTGCTGAAAGAACGTGAGCCGTCGCTCGACGTGGTGATCGTCGAAAAGGACGTCTGTGGTGGTGGAGCCTCTGGTCGCAACGGGGGCTTCGTGCTCAGCTGGTGGCCAAAGTTGGCGACGCTGATCAAGCTTGCCGGTGAGCGTGAGGCGGTCGAACTTGCACAGGCGTCAGAGGCTGCGATCAGTGAGATCGAAGAGGCCTGCGAGCGGTACCACATCGACGCGCAATTTAAGCGGGGCGGTTGGCTGTGGACTGCGGCAACTGAGGTGCAGCGTGGTGCTTGGAGCCCGGTCGTTGAACTCTGCGACAGCCTTGGGGTCGCGCCCTTCACACACCTCTCGCCCGAGGAGATAGCGCGACGAACTGGCTCGCCCGTTCATCTCGAGGGTGTCTTTGAGGCAAGTGCTGCCACTGTGCACCCCGGCTATCTCGTTCGCGGTCTCCTACGTGTGGCACAGCAGTTGGGAGTGCGCATCTATGAGCACAGCCCGATGATCGAGTTGGATCGCCGCCGGCCGGCAGTCATTCGCACGCCGAACGGTGCATTGACGGCCGACGTGGTTGTGTTGGCAGTCAACGCGCATGCGGCCGGGATGCG
This sequence comes from Thermoleophilia bacterium, assembly GCA_016462095.1. Classification (GTDB taxonomy): domain Bacteria; phylum Actinomycetota; class Thermoleophilia; order Gaiellales; family F1-60-MAGs149; genus F1-60-MAGs149. The sequence continues at coordinate 3,307 of JAEMTW010000071.1, read as the reverse complement.
CGAGCTACACCGGAAGATCGTGGCGATCTCGAGTGACATTGTCTCGACACCACCGATTATCGATCGCCTCGAGGAGATCGGTTGGACGGGCGGAGAGTCGATCTCGGACTCGCAACTGCAGGTCCATTACTACCGCACGACTGAGGACGGAAGAATCGCCTTCGGTAAGGGTGGTTGGGGCATCGCTCTCGGCGCACGGATGGGCGCCAGCTTTGATCGCGATGCCAGCCGCGCAGCGGACGTGACGCTCGATTTTCGCCGGCTCTACCCGTCGCTGGCAGACGTGCCTATTACGCACGACTGGAGTGGTCCAATCGATCGCTCGCCGTCGGGCATTCCGCTGTTTGGCAATCTCGGTGGGCGCCCACACATCCTCTACGGCGCGGGCTTCTCTGGGAACGGCGTTGGTCCGTCGCGACTCGGCGGGCGCATCCTGGCCGATCTCGTGCTGGGTGAGACCGATGGGTTTGCAGGCAGCGCGCTCGTCAATGGCAAGCCCGGCAGCTTTCCGCCTGATCCCATTCGCTACGTCGGTGCCCACGTGGTGCGCACCGGCGTGGCCTCAAAAGAGCGCGCCGAGGCAGTCGGCAAGCAGCCCAGCCGGCTTGCGAACGCGTTGGCGCGACTCGCACCAGCCGGCATGATCCCTAAGAAGGACGCCGACGGCGACCACTAGCGTTTCGGCGTGACGATCGTTGGCGGCATTCCAACGCGGCAACTGGTGTACGGACACGACAAGTGCGCACGTGTCATGTCCGTGGTTGTTCTAGTCGCCGACGGCCGCGACTGCGCTGGGTGTGAACTCGTTCGCCTTGGCGACCAGCGTTGCCTCCACGCGATTGTCATGGAACGTGGGGGCACCTCCCATATCCGCGTCGCGGACCGGAGTCGTGGCGTTGACGTTGTTGCCGCCGTTGTCTTTGGCCCAGTACGCCTTGTACGACCAGGCGACACCGTCACGGGCCTGCGGATGGATTGCCGCCTGACAACGGAACGCGCCGCGATCGTTCGCGACCTCGACCTCATCGCCCGCTTCGATGCCCCGTGCGGTTGCGTCGTTCTGGCTGAGAAACAGGGTAGGAGCGCCGGTCATGCGCAGATGTCCGGGCAGGTCGGCGAACGTCGAGTTGAGGAAAAAACGATGCGCTGGTGTGATCAGGATCAGCGGAAAGCGCTGGGCCAAGACTGGATCGGCACCCTCGAACGACGGCGTGTAGCCAGGAATCGGATCCAGGTTGACGTCGGCCAGCTCTGGCACGGTGATGTGCAGCTTGCCGTCGCGCGTGGGAAAACCGCCGTTGGCGTGCGGTGCGGTCCCGGCGAGGTCGTCGATGGCCACGTAGCCCGTCTCGCAGAGAGACTCGAACGTGATCCCACGCTCGCGGGCTCGATCGGTGTCAATAAACTGTCGGATCAAGGCTTCGTCGCTGTCGTGGAGGCGTGGGTGCGTCAACTCCAGAGCGGTGGCGAGGCGTCGGAAGATCTCATTGTTCGGGAGGCACTGCCCGACCGGTTCGATCGCCGGGAGATTAAGGGTCAGATAGTGGTGGCCGTACGACGGGTGGATGTCGAGGTGCTCGGTCTGCATCGTGGCCGGCAGTACGACGTCGGCGAACAGCGCCGTGTCGGTAAGTCGGTGTTCCAGTACAGTCAGGTGTAGATCGTCGCGGCGGAGGCCCTGCTGGACGCGTGTCTGATCGGGCACGGTCGCGGCTGGATTGGTGTTCCACACGACCATCGCATGCACCGCCGGAGTCAGGGCGCTATCCGTCAACGCCTCGGCAAGCCTCGACATGTTGATCGTGCGCGCCAGCGGCAGTGGCAGTCCAGCCGGCTCCTCGAGACCGCTGGTTACGTCATCGAAGCGACCACTTGTCTCCGACACGACGCCGCCACCGACGTGGCGAAAGTCACCGGCCACTGCGCCAAGCACGGTGATCGCACGGATGGCGGCACCGGCGCCGCCGTGGCGTTGAAGGCCGAGACCCATGCGGATCGCCGTCGGGCGTGTCGTGATGATGCGGTCTGCAAGAGCTCGGATCTCGCTGGCGTGGAGACCGCAAATCTCGGCGGCCCGCTCGGCATTCCAGTCGGCGAGGCGCTCGCGCAACTCCGGCCAGCCGACCGCGCACTCTGCGAGCCACTCCTCGTCGCAGGCACCGGCGGCATGGAGCTCTCCCATCAGGCCCATGGCCAGTGCGGCGTCGGTTCCAGGGAGCAATTGCAGGTGTTGGTCGCAGCGTTCGGCTGTATCTGTCGGCAGCGGGTCGATCGCAACCACGTGGGCGCCGTTCTGTTGGGCGGCGTGAATGAAGTGCCATTGATGCATGTTCGATGACAGCAGATTGGCGCCCCAGACGAGAATCAGCCGCGCGTGGGCGAAGTCCTCGGGGTCGGTCCCGACTGGTCGGTGCATCGTTACTCGCAGGGCGGCGTAGGCGGCGGCGTCACAAATTGTCGTGTCGAGCCGCGTTGCGCCGAGGTGCTTAAAGAGGCGCTGCCCCAGTGACCAGCCTTGGACAGCACCGAGTGTGCCGGCGTAATAGAACGGCAGAACCGCCTCCGGACCGTAGCGGTCGATCGTCGTCCGGAGGGCTGTGGCGGTCAGGCCGATCGCCTCGTCCCAGTCGATTGCTTGGAACCGTCCCTCGCCCTTCTCACCGACGCGACGCAGCGGCGTCGTCAGTCGATCAGGGGCGTAGACCGCATCGAGGTAGTTGTTGACCTTGCCACACAACGACCCGCGGGTGTACGGATGGTCCTTCCGGCCGCGCATCCGGATCGCCTTGCCATCCTCAACCTCGATCTGCCACGCGCACGTATCGGGACAGTCGAGTGGGCAGGCACCGTTGACGATGTGGCTCATAGCGCGAGTGTACGCGATCTTGAACGTAGAAACGAGAAGAAATCAGCGTTTGCGGTAACGCTGAGCCGCAGCGATGAGATCCCGAAAGAGCGCCTGTTGCTCGGGCTCGTGCATTTTCTCGGGATGCCACTGCACGCCGATGATGGGCCACTCGGCCGGCCCCTCGAGCGCCTCAATGACGACGCCAATGCGCGCTGTCGCGGTCAGCGTTCCGGCGTCGATCACCGCTTGATGGTGGATCGAGTTGACGGGAAACGTTGTGGTCCCCATCACGTCGGCGATACGCGACTCTGCTGCGAGCTCAATTGGGTGTCGCGACTCCATCAGGGCCTGAGGATTTTTGGGAATCAGCGGATGGCCGTGCTGCTCCTCAAGATCTTGGACCATCGTGCCGCCACTCGCGATTGCGAGGGTCTGCATGCCGCGACAAATGCCGAGCAC
>JAEMTW010000262.1 GCA_016462095.1 Thermoleophilia bacterium | reverse complement strand
GGTGTCGCTGCGCAGGCGGCGGTGGCCGAGCTCGCCGATGGCGATGTGCTGCTGCTCGAGAACCTGCGTTTTCATAGCGAGGAAGAGGCCAACGACCCGGCTTTCGCGGCGCAGTTGGCCGAGCTCGCCGATGTCTACGTCAACGATGCGTTTGGCGCCGCTCACCGTGCTCATGCTTCGACCGAGGGCGTTACCCATCACTTGCCTGCCTACGCAGGACTGTTGATGGAACGCGAGGTGTCGGTGCTGACATCTCTGCTCGAAGAGGCACAGCACCCGTTTGTGGCGATCGTCGGTGGCGTCAAGGTGGCCGACAAGATCGCGGTGCTTGAGCGGTTGGTCGACGTCGCCGACACCGTGCTGATTGGTGGTGCGATGGCGTTTACGTTCGTCGTCGCCGAAGGCGGAGCGGTCGGTGCATCTCTGCACGAGGATGCCGAGGGACAGGCAATTGCGATGCGCGCGAAGGCCAAGGCAGAGACGACGGGCTGCGAGCTCTTGCTCCCCAGCGACGTTCTCGCAGCCGACAGTTTTAGTGCCGATGCAGCCACTCAGGTGACGCCGGCGGACGCCGTGCCTGCGGGCTGGATGGGGTTGGACATCGGCCCCGATGCGACAGCCGTCTACGTCGAGCGCATCCGTAGTGCCAAGACGGTGTTGTGGAATGGCCCAATGGGGGCCTTCGAGATGGCGCCGTTTGCCATTGGCACGCGTGCCGTTGCGGCTGCAGTTGCCGACTGTGCAGGCACAACGGTCGTTGGCGGCGGCGATAGTGTCGCCGCGATCACCCAGTTTGGCTTCGCCGATCAGGTCACCCACGTCTCGACCGGTGGGGGTGCCAGCCTCGAGTTGCTCGAGGGTCGCGTCCTGCCCGGTGTCGCCGCTATCCCGGAGGTTTCATCATGAGTCGTCGCCCACTGGTTGCCGGCAACTGGAAGATGTTCAAGACGCGTGCCGAGGCACGCGCATTCGCCGAGACGTTGGCAGAGAACTTGGCGCAGGCCGAAGGGGTCGAGGTCGCTATCTGCCCGCCGTTCACGTCGATCGACGTTGTGGCAACGATCTTGCAAGGCACGGGAGTCGGTGTCTTCGGTCAGACGGGTCACGAGAGCGAAAATGGTGCGCACACGGGAGAAATCTCGATGGGCATGTTGGCGGACGCCGGCGCAAGCGGTGTCTTGCTCGGCCACTCCGAGCGTCGTGCCGATTGTGCCGAGACGGATCAGGCGCTGGCGCGCAAGGTTCCAGCGGCGCTGGCAGCAGGACTCACGCCCGTCTTGTGCGTCGGCGAGTCTGAGTTCGAGCGCGATTCGGGCAGCACGAAGTCGATTCTCGATACGCAGGTTCGCGAGGGTCTTTCTGGTGTGCCCAAGGAACGCCTCGGCGACGTCGTTGTGGCCTACGAGCCGATCTGGGCAATTGGGACCGGCAAGTCGGCGACGCCGGAGATCGCGCAGGAGGCACATGCCTGGATTCGCGAAGAGCTGCGCTCGCTCGCCGGCGACACGGCCGATGCGATTCGGATCCTCTACGGCGGTTCGGTCAAGCCCGAGAACGCGGCCGAACTGATGGCGCTACCCGACGTGGATGGTGCGCTCGTTGGTGGAGCCGCACTTGACGCACTCAGCCTGCTGGCGATTGCGGCGGCCGCACGGCCGTGACCACGCCCGTTGTCCTTGTCATCCTCGATGGCTGGGGCATTGCGCCACCAGGGCCCGGCAACGCCGTCGAGCTCGCAGACACGCCGGTTTTCGATCGACTTTGGCTGGAATGCCCACATGGCCAGTTGGTCGCATCCGGACGCGCGGTGGGTCTTCCTGACGGGCAGATGGGTAATTCGGAGGTCGGGCACCTCGCGATTGGTGCTGGCCGGGTGGTTGCTCAAGATCTGGTGCGCGTCTCTGACGCCGCGTCAGACGATTTTCGAGATACGCCTGCTCTAGTTTCGGCGTGCGAGCGTGCACGGGCCGGCTCGGGCACGCTCCACATCGTTGGGCTCGTCTCCGACGGTGGTGTGCACAGCCACGTCGACCATCTGCGCGGACTCGTGCGACTGGCAACGTCGGTCGGCGTTCCCAGTGTTGCGGTGCACGCGATTACCGACGGGCGCGACGTATCGCCGGAGCAGGCACTCGGGCTCTTGGCCGAGTTGGAGAGCGAGTGGGTCGGGGGACCTGCGCGCATCGTCGACGTCTGCGGCCGGATCCACGCGATGGATCGCGATCAGCGCTGGGAACGCACCGAGCG
>JAEMTW010000261.1 GCA_016462095.1 Thermoleophilia bacterium | reverse complement strand
CATCGGGCGCTGCACCGCTCCCTGTGTCGGGAAGATCTCGAAAGAGGAGTACGGCAAGATGATCGATCAGGTGATCCAATTCCTCAATGGCGACACCTCGACCATCACCGCAGCGCTCGAGCAAGACATGGAGCGTGCGTCTTCAGAACAGCGTTACGAGGATGCCGCGCGAGCGCGTAACCGTTTGTCCGCCGTGACGATGCTCACCGAACGGCAGCTTGTCGACCGCGCCCACGACGGTGATGCGGATATCTTCGGTATTGCGCTGGGCGAGGACCTCGCAGTCGTGCAGATCTGGCCGCAGCGGGCCGGTCGATTGACCGAGCGTGTCGAGTTGATCTTTGAAAACGCAAACGGAGCGACGCTCGATGATCTGATCGAGTCAGCGATTGCCGAGCGTTACCACGTGGGTGCGGTTGTGCCGCCTCTGGTGGTCGTGCCGCTCGGCCTCGATCGTCTGGACGAAATCGAGGCACTCCTGATCGAACACCGCGGTGCCAACGTCGAACTGAGAATGCCTCAGCGCGGAGAGCGGCGACGCCTGCTCGAGTTGGCGCAGCGCAACGCCACGCTTTCGCTCGAGGGCCTGCGTCTGAACGACGAACGGAGCCGTACGCGCGGAGCCGATGCACTCGAGGAACTTCGCGACGTGCTCGGTTTGGAATCTCTCCCTCAGCGGATCGAGTGCTACGACATCTCGACGCTCGGAGGCGACTACCAGTTTGCCTCGATGGTCGTCTTCGAGGCAGGCGTCGCCCGCAATGATCTGTATCGATCATTCTCGATCCGACACGGCAAGCTGGACGATTACGCCTCGATGGCAGAGGCAATCACCCGACGGTTTGCTCGTCTCAACGACACGGAGGAGGACGCCTCGTTCTCGCAGTCGCCGGATCTTGTGGTGATCGATGGTGGCAAGGGCCAACTGAATGCCGCCACGGTTGCCATGGCCTCCGTCGAGGCGCCGCGTGTCAGCGTGATCGGTCTGGCCAAGCGCATTGAGGAGGTCTTCGTGCCGGGCCAGTCGGTACCGATCATGCTGGACAACGCATCGCCCGGCCTGCTGTTGCTGCGGCAGGTTCGCGACGAGGCTCACCGCTTCGCGTTGAAGCACCATCGACGTAAGCGCGGGGCGCAGGCGACACTGTCGATCCTGGAAACGCTGCCCGGCGTTGGCCCATCGAGACGCAAGGCGATCCTGCAGCACTTCGGCTCGATCGACAAGGTGATGGCGGCCACGCCCGAGTCGCTGGCCGAGGTGCCTGGGCTCCCTGCCAAGACAGCGCAGGCGATCCACAACAGCCTGCATCGCGTTGGCGGCCCGGCACCAAATCGCGAGCGTGGTGGCAGGCATCCGGTGACACGCGGAGGCGCGGCACAGTGACCACTCTGGTCTACGACGCGGGCAAGTGGGGATCCGGACTTTTGCGATACGACGGCGACGAGCTGATCGAGCACATCGAACCGGGCGAAGCGCGCGTTGGGGCACCGCAAGGTACACCGCCCGCGGCGGCCTCGAAACTTGCTGCACGGTTGGTCGCGTACCTCGACGGAGCGATTGATGACTTCCTTGATGTCGACTGTGAGGGCGCGATTCGCTGGGCGGGACTGACGCCGTTTGAGTCCGAAGTCGTGCGCCAGCTGAGGTTGATTCCCTGGGGTGAGACGGTGTCCTACGCCGAGTTGGCGCTGCTGGCGGGACGACCGAGGGCCGCACGGGCCGCAGGGACTGCCTGTGGTCGAGGTGTGCTCAGCCTCGTGGTGCCGTACCATCGTGTGATTCGCTCTGACGGTCTCATCGGGGAGTACGGCTCGCTTGGACACGAGCGCAAGCATGCTCTGCTCGAATTGGAGGCCACGCGTGCGCTCTAGCCAGCGGATTGTCTGTCTCGGAGGTGGCACTGGACTCGCCGCAGTGCTTCGTGGGCTCAAGTTGGCGGGCGTCGAGCCGACCGCGATTGTCACCCTGACCGACGATGGTGGCTCGTCTGGGCGCTTGCGCCGCGACCTTGGCATGCCGCCGCCCGGCGATGTGCGCAACTGCCTCGTTGCGCTTGCCGACGATGAGTCGGTACTGGCCGAGGTCTTTCAACACCGCTTCGATCGTGGCGATCTCGAGGGGCACTCGCTCGGCAATCTTGTGCTCGCTGCCCTGACTGAGGTTGCTGGTTCGTTCGACGCCGCGGTCGCGCTCTCGTCACACGTGCTGGCGATCTCTGGCAGCGTGCTGCCCGCCACACGCGAGAAGGCCGTC
>JAEMTW010000260.1 GCA_016462095.1 Thermoleophilia bacterium | reverse complement strand
GAAACATTGCACACAACCGCACAGCATCGCCTCGAGCAGCACGCCAGCGCGCGCTCCGGCTTCGGCGGGTGAGACCGCCCAGCCGTGACGAAAGCCCGTCATGGCGTACGACTTGGAGAGCGTGCCAAGGGCGATCGTACGATCCTCATACCCCTCGAGGGCGAGGACGCTGGTGAACTCGCCCTCGTAGATAAACTCGTTGTAAACCTCGTCCGCGACGAGCCACATGTTGTGTTCGCGGCAGAGCTCGGCGATCGCCATCAGCTCGTCGCGTGTCAGTACGGCGCCGGTCGGGTTGTGCGGGTTGGTGATCACCATCGCACGCGTGCGCGGCGTGATCGCGGCACGCAGTTCGTCGATCGACGGGTGGAAGGCATGCTCTGGGTGGAGGGCGATGTGCGAGACCTCAACGCCCGTCGCGCCCAACACCTGCGTGTACGGCGCATAGAACGGCTCGGGCACGATCAGCCCGTCGCCCGGTCCGACAACGGTCATCAGCATGCCGAACAGGGCAGTCTGGGCGCCGGGGAAGAAATTGACGGGCTCGGGGCGGATCTCACGGCCGGCCTGCTTAGTCACGTAAGCACAGATCGCCGCGATCACGTTGTCCTCGCCACGCGCGTTGGAGTAGCGGGTGCGACCACGGGCGATCGACGCTTCGATCTCTGTCAGGACTGCGGCGGGCGGGGGCGAGTCGGGCTCGCCAATCGAGAGCACGATGATGTCCTCACCCGCGGCTCGTCGCTGCGCAGCAAGGGCGTGCACTTCCCAGGCCGGGTCCGGCTCGTCGGAGAGGCGGAGGGAAAGTGCGGAGAAGCCAGGTGCAGAAGTCACGCTTAAGACGATACCGGTGGGCTAGGCATCTCCGCTCTGACAGTGATCAGAAATCGAATAGGTGGAACGCTGGTCGATAACGGTTTGTTATAAGCAAACCCATTACAGGACATAAGGTATCCTTCTAGAACGTGTGAGGGCAAACCGCTCTCTTTCGACGCAGATGACACCCATTAATCCCCTACCATTTACGCCTGATGAGGCGGAATTTCTGACTGCGGACGTGATCATCGCGGCCGCACTCGAGGCGTTCCAGCCCAGCATTGCGCTCGCCTGTTCCTTCCAGCAGGAGGAGTCGGTCTTGCTCGAGATGGCCTTTGCCGCTCGCGCCGACACGCGCGTTTTCGCGCTCGACACCGGTGTCCTGTTCCCCGAGACCTACGCGCTTTGGCAGACCGTGGAACAGCGCTACAACACCACGATCGAGTCGTTTCACGGCCCGACGCTCGACGAGCAGGCCGCCGCGCACGGCGATCGACTCTGGGAGACCGATCCGAACGCGTGCTGTGGTTTACGCAAGGTCGAACCACTCGGCCGGGCGCTCGGCGCGCTCGACGCGTGGATCACCGGCCTGCGTCGTGATCAGGCTCCGACCCGCGCCAACACGCGCAAGGTGGAGTACGACGAGGCACGCGGGATCTGGAAGATCAGCCCACTCGCCGACTGGACGCTCGACGACGTCTGGGCGTACATCAACGAGCGCGACCTGCCCGTCAACCCGCTGCACGCCGCGGGCTATTCGTCGATCGGCTGCACGCACTGCACGAAGCCTGGCGCCGGTCGCGAGGGCCGCTGGGCGAACTCCGAGAAGACCGAATGTGGTCTTCACCCGGCTGGCGGGCCGCTGCTATGAGCTACGAGCTGATGATGATCATGTTCGGCGTCGGCGTGGGCCTGCTCGTTGGTGCCACAGGCGTCGGCGGAGGCTCGATCATGACCCCGTTGCTCGTCATCGTGGCGGGCGTCCCGCCGGTTAGTGCAATCGGTACCGACCTCTTCTACGCAGCAGTCACCAAGACGGTTGGCGGCGCGAGCCACTTCAAGAAGAGCACCGTCGACCTGCGACTGTCGCTGCAGCTCGCTGTCGGCAGCGTGCCAGCGGCGATTGGCGCAGTGTTCCTGCTCAGCTACCTCAACGATCACATCGGCTTTTCGATCGACACACCACTGATCATCGTGGTTGCGATCGCGATCGCAACCTGTGGCATCGCAATGCTTTGGCAGACGCTATTTCCGCCGCCGCTCCGCCCAGAGCGCGCACCGAAGAACCAGTGGATCGCCGCCATCATCTCTGGTCTGCTGGTCGGCTTCGTGCTCGGCCTCACGTCGGCTGGCAGTGGCGCAATACTTGCGCTCCTCCTGATTGCTGTGTTCCAGCTGGCTCCCCACCGAGTCGTTGGCACCGATGTCTTCCATGCCGCGCTGC
>JAEMTW010000070.1 GCA_016462095.1 Thermoleophilia bacterium | reverse complement strand
TTGGTGGTCTTGATTGGTGGCCTCGGTGTAGCAGGAGGTCACACGGGGGCCGTTTTCGGTCAGACCTCTGCGAGGCCCTGCATATCGACGCCTTCGAGCCAACGTCGAAAGGCGATCGAAGAGAGATCCGGCACCTTGATGTGCAGCTCTTCCTTCAGCGAAGCGGGGATCTCTTCGGGACGAATGCTCTCGACGACGACGCGGTCCTGTTCGAGGATAAACAGGTAGTCGCTGACGAAGTTGGCGTTCGTTTCGACGTAGTTGCGGAAGGCGATTCGGAAGACCTTCGTCTTCTTCGCTGCGGTCGGCGACGCGATCACCATCACGGACATCACGTTGCCCGAAGTATCTCCATCGACCGTCACGTAGAGGTGCATCGTGAACGGGTAGACGTGCGTGTAGACGTAGGTAATCCGCGAGTTTTGTGTGCCATCGACGCTCCGCCAAAACTGGTTGGGGACGCGGAACCACTGTCCCCAATCCTCGGCGTGAAGGTCGTAGGGATCCTGCTCTGGCGCTTCGGGGTCGCCGAGTAGTTCTGGGTGGACGAAGGGGAAGTGTGAAACGTCCATCGAGTTCTCGGTCGAACGGCCCGCCGAGGTGTTCCATTCGAGAATGCTGAACACTTCGGTCGTGAAGGTCGAGTCCTGATCGAGATTCTCCGGGACGTGGGGGATCTCTTGAATCGGATCTTCGAGCACAACCCAGACGAGCCCGTAACGCTCGGCCACGTGGTACGCGATCGCGCGCGCCGCCGCGGGAATTGGCTTGTCGGGCTGCGCGGGAATCTTGACGCAGGCGCCCGTCGAGTCGTATTCCCAGCCGTGGTACGGGCAGACGATGCAGCCGTTTCTGACCTCGCCGAGAGAAAGCGCGGTGCCACGGTGGATGCAGAGGTCTTTGAAGACGCTGATGCCAGCGTCCGTGCGGAAGGCAACGAGCTTCTCGTCAAGCAACACGAATTGCTGTGGCTGCTCGGTGACGTCTTCGACGCGCGCGATCGGATGCCAGAACTGGGAGAGCCGCTTGGTCGCTGGGGTCATTGGTCGAGATTAGCGCGAGTTCGGCGCGAGGGATAGTCCATCCGAGTCGTGTTGGCGGGACATAAGGTCGGGTCTGGGCGGGGACCAAGCTCAACTACGCGTCCTCAGCCTGGTGTCGATCAGCGCAGCAGCGGTACGCTGTTTGTGATGAAAATCGGATTATCTGATAATCTTGCTGGAGTGATTGAGATCACGGCCACCGACGCCGCTCGCGCCTTTCGCGACCTGCTTGATCGCGTCGAGCAGGCGGGCGAATCCTTTCGCATTACACGCCATGGCCGAGCGATTGCCGAGCTCAGTCCGACCGGCACGGGTGGCGTCGCTGCACTCCAAGAGTTTCTCCAGCAGCACCACGCGAGATATCCCGAGCCAGACGAGGACTGGTGGGACGACATCAGCTGGGTCCGCGAACGGCGTCGTCCGATCGAGGATCCGTGGGATCGGTGAGGGGCGTACTTCTCGATACGAGTGTGCTCGTCGAGATCGAACGCGGCACACTCGACCCGGAGATGGCCCTTACGGGTGAGGATGGTCCGTGCGAGATTGCCGTTGCCGCGATCAGCATCGCCGAGCTCTTGCTCGGTGCCTTCCTCGCCACTGGCGTGCGAGCAGAGCGGCGGCAGGCATTTGCCGAGCACATGATCGAGAGCTATCCGATCGTCCAATACGACGTGGCAACAGCTCGGCATCATGCAGAGTTACTCGCGCATTGCCGTCGCACCGGCACGATGCGCGGCGATCACGACTTGATCATCGCCGCGACTGCGCGCGCGACGGGACGTACCGTACTGACACTCGACCGCAAGGGCTTCGAGGGTCTGCCCGACGTACGCGTGCGTTAAACCCGGTTAGACGTGCCCGTGTTCGAGGATCTGATCAAGCCAGGCATCGATCAGGACATGGGCGTGCGGAAGCATGCGCTCCGAATGCTCGAGGACGCCCGCTAGGAGCTGGTCAAGGCCGCCTGGTCCGAGCACCGTTTCGGCCGCGGTCTTGTAGGCCGGAATCTGTGCCCACTCATCCGCCAGTCGCTGGTCGACCTCGAGATGAAACTGCACGCCGTAGGCGACCTCTCCGAAACGAAAGCCCTGATTGGCGTAGGCCGGGCTGGAGAACAGGCTGACGGCGCCCTCCGGCAGGTCGAAGGTGTCGCCGTGCCACTGCAGGGCCTTGAAGGTGGGAGGGAGGATCGAGGCGACGGGGTCGCGCAGGCCCGCCTCGGTCAGCATCACGTCGAGCAGACCAACCTCGGGGGTTTCGCCGGCGTACACGCGACCGCCGAGTGCCGCCGCGAGCAATTGCACGCCCAGACAGGCACCAAAGTAGGGGAGGCCGGCCCTTACGGCGTCGCCGATCAGCTGCTTCTCGGCGACGAGCCAGGGATAGGCGGCGTCTTCGTAGACACCCATCGGACCACCCATCGCGATAATCGCACCGAAATCGCGCCAATCGGGCAGCGACTCGCCCTCATCCACCTCGACCGGGAAGAGCACGTGGCCGCGGGCAGCGAGCGCAGTGCCATAGGCGGCTGGCGGCTCACAGTCGATGTGTTGGAGCACCAAGATATTCATACGCCGAGTGTAGTGGGAATTGAGGGCAGTTCGGACTCACGAGTCGCACCGCCTTTACAATCGCTAGCGCAATGCGTGTCCTGATCCTCGCCGCCACTCTGCCCGAGCTCGCCTGGGTGACCGACCACGAACAGCTCGCTGTGGGCATCGGGCCTGTTGAGGCGGGGATTGCGACGGCTGCGCGCCTTGTCAACGATCCACCGGACGCGATTTTGCATGTCGGCATTGCTGGTGCCCGGCGGGCGAGTGGGCTGGAGATCGGCGACGTCGTGATCGGCACCGAGAGTCGCTATAGCGATCTGCTGGCTGGGGTTCCCACACTGATTACGACCTGCCTGCCAGATCCAGCGCTGCTGGCTCGCGTCGCTGCGCTGCTACCCAATGCGCGGCAACTGCCGATCGCGACGACCGCTCGTGTTGGTGGTAGTCGCGACTGCGAGGTCGAGGCGATGGAAGGCTTTGCCGTGCTGCGTGCGGCTGCAGAGGCGAGTGTCCCGTGTGTTGAGTTGAGGGCGATTTCGAACATGGTCGAAGAGGCCGATCGTGCGAACTGGGACTTCCCAGCCGGGCTCCGAGCAGTCGCCGACGCTGGACGCGTCGTTGTTAGCGGGCTTTAAGAGTCGGACTTTTTCGGGGCGGGCGTGCTGCTCGACGAATCGCTCGACGCGCTGCTGGAAGAATCCGATTTCTTGGCATCGCCAGAGTCGGACTTCTTCGTGTCGCCACCCTCAGACTTGGCTTCGGTGCGTGGTTTCTTGCCACCCTTGCCGTAGTCCGTGGAGTAGAACCCGGTGCCCTTGTAATGGATCGACGGCGCGAACAAAACGCGCTCGACCTTCTTGCCGCAGGTACCACATTTCTTCAGTGGCTCGTCCGACATCTTCTGGAAAACCTCAGTCAGATGACCTTCGGCGCACTTGTATTCGTACGTTGGCACGGGGCGCATGATAGCGCGCGCAGAAAAAACTCCGGCAGCACACGGGCGTGAGTGCTACCGCGAGGGCGAGGCTACGATGCACAAAGCGTGCGGATCGCCATCGTCACCGACTACTACTACCCGCATCTCGGCGGGATTACCGAGCACGTCCATGGCCAGGCCACGGAGTTGACTCGACGCGGGCATGAGGTGACTGTGGTGACGGGCAACGTCGTGCGTCCGCCAGGGATTGTGGACGGCGAAATTCATCCCGAGGACGGCGTCCCCTTCGAGATCGTCCGCGTTGGTGCGGCGCTGCCCGGCTATGGCAATGCCTCACAGACCTATCACGTTGTCGATCCGCTGCTGCGCCGCAAATTGCGCAAGATTTTCCAAGAGCGCAAGATTGATGTCGTCCACGTGCACTCGCCGTATAGCCCGATCTTGCCAATGCTTGGTGTGCTTGCAGCGCCCAAGACGGCGGTCACAGTCGGCACCTTCCATTCGGTCTTCCCGCGTACCCTCGGCTTTGATCTTGCTGCGCCGATCCTGCGGCGTGTGATCAGCCGTCTCGATGGCAAGATCGTGGTCAGCGAAGCCTGCATCGGCTCCCTCGCGCCCTATCTTCCCTACGAGTACACCGTGATCCCCAACGGCATCGACGACCGCCACTTCTCGCCGGAGGCCGACCCGATTTCCGAGCTGCGCGATGGCAAGCTCAACATTCTCTTTCTCGGCCGCTTCGACCCCCGCAATGGGCTCGACACGATGATCGGTGCCTTTACCGAGGTTCGTCGCCGCGTTGGGCCTGAGGTACGGCTGATCGTGGTGGGGGATGGGCCTCTTCGCTCGCGCTACCAACGGCTCGTCCCGAGCGATATTGCGAATGACGTGCACTGGGCGGGGCGCGTCAATTGGAATCGACCACGCTATTACGCGACCGCCGACATTCACTGCACGCCGTGTCAGCGCGCCTCGTTTGGGATGGTGCTGCTCGAGGCGATGAGCTGTGGACGCCCGGTGGTGGCGAGCCGGATCTCTGGCTTTCAGTTGTTGATGGAGCACGGCAAGCAGGGGCTGCTGATCTCGCCAGCCGAGAACGTCGAGCGGTTTGCTGAGTCGTTGATGTATCTGATCGAACGTCCCGAGGAGCGCGAACGAATGGGGCGCGAGGGGCGCAAGACCGCGGTCAACGAGTATGCGTGGACGAAGGTCGCTGGCCAGCTGGAGGATTACTACCTCGCACTGCTCGAGAAGGGACCGGGTGCGTGACGAAGCACCAGACGATCCTGCGGGCTGTGGTGATCGGGTTGGTCGTAATCGTGGCCACCGTGATCGCCGATGGCGTGCTCAGTCGGATGGACCTGAGCTGGCTGGCATGGGTGCTCGATATTGGCGTTATCTTGCTGCTCACGATCGGTGTTTGGGGGATGTTCGGAGCGAGCTCGCCACTGTTTGGTGGCGTTGTCGATGGCTCGCGGATTCGCCGGCAGGTTGTGGCGTTGACGTTCGACGATGGACCGTCGCCCGACACGACACCGAAAATCCTCGACACTCTCAAAGCCGATGGCGCTCGTGCCACGTTCTTCGTGTTGGGCAAGCACGCTGAGCTGTACCCCGAGCTCGTGGAGCGCATTGTTCGTGAGGGGCACGAATTGGGAAACCACGGGTACGACCACGGCATCCTTGCGTTCGCAGGGCCGGCTCAGGTGCATCGGCAATTGCACCGCACGGAGCGTCTGCTGAAACAGTCTGGCGCGCCGCCCGTGCGTGTCTTCCGTGCACCACACGGCTTTCGGAGTCCGTTCGTATCGCGCACCGCTGGTCGGCTCGGGTACGCGACCTGTGCCTGGTCGGCCGGCGTCTTCGACACGGCTAAGCCAGGGGTTGACGTGATCGTGAAGCGCTCTGTCAAGGCGCTCAAGCCCGGTGCAATTCTGCTCTTGCACGACGCCGATGGCTGGGGTAACGATGATCGTTCGCAGACGGCTGAGGCGCTGCCCGCGATTCTCGAGGCGGCCCGCGCCGAGAGCTACGAGTTCGTGACGATGAGTGAGATCGCGGCGCTCGACCCTCCGAAACCGATCTCGTGGCGGCGCCTGGCGATCGTCGCCACTGTCGTCGTTGTGCTGGCCGCGATCGGTCTGGCGCGAGTCGATCGAGGAGAGGTGACCGCCATCTTTGACACGCTCCGGAGCCTCAGCATTCCACTGCTGATTCTGTCGCTGATTGCCAACTTCATCTCGGTTGCGTTCAAGGCTGTGATTTGGAAGGCGTCACTCGACTCTGTGCCAGGCGTCAAGGCGCCGTATCGCGCAGTCGTCCCAGCGATCTTTGTTGGCTTCTTGCTCAACACCGTGTTGATCGCGCGCCTTGGCGAGGTGGGACGGATGGTGGTGTTGCGCAAGCGTCTCGCGAAAGACGGGCAGGATGTGCCGCTCTCGACGATGACGGCGACGGTGGTGATGGAGCAGCTCGTGCTTGGTGTGACCCTCGCAGTCTTGCTCGTGGTGATGGTCTTTAGCGTGGATGGCGTGCCCGACTGGGCGGGGCGTGGCACGCTGATCTTGCTTGGCGTGGTGCTCGCGGGCGTCGTTGGGGTGGCGGTCGTCGAAGGCATTAGCCGGTGGCGGCTGCGGCGCGGCGATATCGCTGAGGACTATGCACGCACGTGGTGGCGCTCGACGCTCCGCACGGTCGAGTTCCACCTCCATGCTGTCAGCCGCGGCGCACAGCTCTTGCGTCGCCCGCGGCTCGCAGTCGTCTCATTTGGGGCCGGGATCTTGTCGTGGATCGCACAGATCGTTGGCATCTATCTCGCGCTGGCGGCCTTCAACATCGATTCGAATCGTGTGGCGGCGGCCTGTGTGGTCTTTCTGGTCTCGAACCTGGTCGGGTTTATTCCTCTCGTTCCGGGCAATCTTGGGGTCTTCCAGCTCGCCGTCGCGACGGCGTTGTCGCAGGCCTTTGGCATCACGTTCGGGGCAGCAGTGACGTTTGCGATTGGTCTCCAGGTGATCGAAGTTGCGCTTGGCGCTGGTCTCGGCTTCGTGTTCTTGTCGCTGGCTGGCCTGTCGTTTAGTGATGTGCGTCGGACAATCTCGCGCGCCGAGGAGGAAGAGGCTGAGTCGCGTATCGGTCCGCCCCCTGTGGTGTCGACGGTGCGGGGAGGGGCGCTCCGCACGTGAGTCGATCTGTTCTTGTGGCGCTGATCGTGCTGGTTGCGACGAGTCTTGCGGCGTGTGCTGTCGAGCCCAAGGCGCGTTCGCTGCCGGCAGGTTTTGGGGAGCCTTACTTCATGCTGATCTCGGATGAGGCGCAGGGCCCGCTTCTGATCGGCAGTAATTACGGCCTGCAAAAGAGCCTTGATGGTGGGCGCACGTGGACTGTGCTTGACAACGGTCAGGCACCCGCGATTGCTGGTGCGTCATTCGCGAGCACGATTATGGTTTCGCGTGGTCCTACGGGTCAGGTCTACGACTTCTCACTCAAGGGGGCGGCGCAGCCAACGATGGTCTGGCCGTTTCCGGGCGCCGTCACGCAACTGGCGGGAAACTCGCGCCGTAATCGACTCTGGGCGATCACGACGGCGGGCGGACTGCGCCTGCACTATTCAAACGACGGCGGCAGGTACTGGTGGCCGATGGCTGCGGTCGGCATCTGTCCCCGCCCTCGTGGGCTTGCAGTCAGTGCGCCGAATGGCCCGAAGGTAGAGCGTCTGTGGGTGGCGTGCGGTCGTGATGGCCTGTTCGCGTCGGATGATCTTGGCGTCAATTTCTTTCGCATCGCTGGCATCTCTAATGCCCTGACCGTCGCTGCTGCACGCAGCACACCAGGCCAGATTGCGGTCACGACGCCCCAGGTTGTGGTGACCAAGAACGCGGGTGCAACCTGGTTCTTGAGTGGGCTGACAGCGACGGCAGTGGCGATAGATCCGCGAGACCCGAGCCTTGTTTTTGCTGCCGGCAACAACGGGCAACTGCACGCGTCGCTTGACGGAGGCAAGTCGTTCTAGCGACGGAGGGCAGTGGTGTCTTGACCAAGGTCGAGCAACCACTCGGGTACGCGCACCGGGCGTCCTTCGCGATCGACGCAGGCGTGTGAGGTGACCCCGGTCGCGGCAGTCTGTCCATCAACCTCAAGCAGGTATGCAATCTGGAGGACTGTGCGAGAAATTTCGGCAACGCCTGCATGGACGGTGACGGCATCGCCGAAGCGAATGGCCTGCCGATAGCGCACGCGGACCTCAATCACAGCAAGGTCGAGACCGTCGCTATGCACTTGGGCGTAATCGTGACCACCGTGTGCGAGGAGTGCCACGCGGGCCTCTTCGAACCACGGCAAATACGACGCGTGGTGCACGACACCCATCGCATCGGTCTCGGCAAAGCGCACGCGCAGTGCGTGTGCGAACGGGTACTGCGCGACGTCGAGCGGAGGGCTGATCAGCTCGGCAGCCACGGGTCAGGACTCGGGTTCTTCGGACGGGTGGATGCGACCCATGGTGTGCTTGAGTGGCTGGCCGCCTCGGCCAGACCGATAACCAATGATCTCGGCCAAGATTGCGACGGCCGTCTCGGCGGGGGAGTGCGCTCCGATATCGAGGCCGACAGGCCCGTAGATACGCCCGATTTGCTCGTCCGTGTTGCCCGCTTCGCGGAGTCGCGCATTGCGCTTTTCCTGCGTGCGGCGCGAGCCCAACGCGCCGAGGTAGCCGACATTGAGGTTGAGTGCTAGCGAGATTGCGGGGTCGTCGATCTTGGGGTCGTGGGTCAAGACCACGAGGTGGTCAGCCGCCTCGAGTGCGAGTTCTGGATAGGCCGTATCGGGCCACGAGGTAAGGATCACGTCGGCGCTAGGGATGCGCTCTGTCGTGGCAAATTTGGCGCGTG
>JAEMTW010000069.1 GCA_016462095.1 Thermoleophilia bacterium | reverse complement strand
GGCCGAGGTCGAACGCGACGCGGCGCGCGTGATTGAACTGGAGGAGCTCTCCTACCAGCGTGCGCTCGGGCACTGGCAACGGCTGATTGCCGACGCCGGCCTCACGACGACCTAGTCGCGATCAACTTTGCTTTGGGGTCAGACCCCTACGCAAAGTTGACTCTCACTACGGCATGCGGTCGGTGCTGATGCGCCGTGCCCACAACTCGCAGGCGGCGAGCTCGAGGATCGTGTTCTCGGCGAGCAACTGCACGAGAGGATCGTCGTCACCGGGATACCGGATCGCCTGCACGGCATCGTCGATCGGTGCACCGATGGCGACGATCGACGACGCGCGTTGGCGCGCCCAGTCGAGCACTCCCTCGTCGTAGCGGCTGCCGCGCAGCAGGACGGCCCGGTAGTTCGGATGCTTCGAGAGGTAGACGTCGACGTGGAGCCAGTCACCCGTCTCGCAACCGTCGGCAGGGATGCGCGGAGCCTCGCGCAGCATCAGTGCGCCTTGCAGCGCGGAGGAGAGGCGCTCCCACGGCGCGATCACATATGCAGCGCCGTCGTCGAGCAGCGTCACGAGCGGATCGAGCCAGGCGTCGGTGGTACCGATGATTCCCTCGAGCGCTGGGACGGCGGTACGGATCGCGGCGGGATCGGTACCGCAGAGCAATTGCAGGACAGCGAGGGTGAGCAGGTACGAGCGACAGGCGATGCCGCCGCCCTCTTCACCGCAGAGCAGCGGGAGCACGGTGTCGACGCCTTCCGCGATCGCCGACTCGGGAACGTTCGTGATGGCGATCGTGCGGCTCGTGCCACGGTGGCGACGTAGCGCCTCGATCGTCTCCTCACTGCCGCCGGAAGCACTGATGCCGATCGTGATCGTGTCGGCACTTGGTGGCATCGGTGTGGCGGCCGAGGCGAGTTCGACATGCGCGTCGACGCCGCGGGCGCGGAGGGCGACGGCCGCGGCGTGTGCGGCGAAATACGACGAACCCATCCCGAGCAAGACAACGCGGCGCGCTCCGAGTAGATCGATGCCCGCATGCGGCGGCTCAGCGGCGTAGGCGTCGAGGAGGGCAGTCAACGCCGCGGGCTCGGCGAGGATGTCAGCGTGGAAGGCGGGCTGGTTCACAGGGCTGCATCATCGCGCATCAGCCACTGCATGCCGAGCTGCGGCGCGTATAGCCACTCGGGCAGGATCCGCGCCGCGTAGACGAACTCATAGAGCTCCTTCTCGAGGCAGAACAGGCGCAGCAGACCGCGATCGAGTTGGATGGGTGAGTCGCCGAGACCATCCTCGTACCCCGCGAGTACGGCCTCCTGAGCAAAACGGATCCACGCGTCCATGATCGGCTCGCCCAACCCGACCCGCACCTGAGCACTGCGTGCCACGTGGTCGAGCGATCGCACGAGGCAGGCGACGTCGCGCATGGGCGAGGTCGGTTGGCTGCGCTCCTCGACAGAGCGCGTCGGCTCGCCCTCGAAGTCAACAACGAAGATACCGGTCGGCGCCCGCAAGAATTGCGCGATATGCAGGTCGCCGTGGACGCGCGTCACGAGCGGTGCGTCGCCTTCGGCAAACCCTTCGAGCTCGAAGCGAATGCGTGTGTTGTCGTCGTACAGCTCGGCAGCCAACGGGTGAGGGAGGATGCGCAACGCCTCGTCGAGCTGCGCCCGGGCGCCATCGCGCCAACTCTCGCGCTGTGCCTCCGAGGCGGCGAGAACGCCAAAGGCCGCGGCCAGCTCGGCATGGAGACGACCCATCGTGTGACCGACGTGGGAGAGCTCGGGGCCGAGGTCGGTGAGTTCGCCCTCGTCGTCGATCAGTGCTGCGAGTGGATCGATCAGCGACTCCCAGCCATCGGGGACGCCTTCGATGAGATCCTGAACAACCGCAAGATCGACGCTCGACCCGTCGGGCAGCGTCCGTCGCAGCGAGCCACGAACGGTCGGGATGCCGGCGTAGCCACGGGCTGTGAGCGCCTCGAGAATCTCGACCTCCGGATGTGTACCCCGTTCGAGGCGGCGGTAGACCTTGACGATCCGGTCACCAACGATCACCGACGTGTTTGTCTGATCCATGCCGAGGGCGCGTTCTTCGCCACCGCCGGCCAGCGCCGCGTAGACGCCGTCGCCCGGGCCGGCCTCGCGTAGTCCAGCATCGTCGATAGCAGGGAGGAGGTACAGGTCCGAGCCTCCATCCGCATAGTCGATGGCGAAGATGATCAACGCGCCAGGGCCCAGCGGCCAACTGTCGACGACACGTCGTTGCGTCTCCGTTCGCGCTTTGCCCGCGTACCACCGCGCTGCCGACAGATCGAAGTCGGCGACGAGCGCCTCGGCAGCCGTCATGCGCGCGCCGCGCGCTCGATCAGGTCGGCCGCAAGCACGCGCCCCGGGTTCGCCTGCACGCGCTTAGAGATTGCCGCGAGTCGCGTCTGCGCATCGGTGTCGTTGAGCATCTCCTCGATCGCGTTGTGCAGATCGGCTGGCGTCCAACCGTAGGTCGGCAGGCGCCGGCCGAGGCCAACGTCGTGCATGCGCTGTGCATTGTCGTACTGGTCCCAAAATAGTGGGAGCAGCACCATCGGCTTGCCGTGGTGCAGGCATTCGGTCGTGGTGTTGTTGCCACCGTGGGTAATGACAAGATCGCAGAGCGGCATCAGGATCGGCTGTGGCAGATACTCGGCGCCCCACTGGTTATGGCGCAACTCGATCTCGTCGTGCTGTGGACCCATCGAGACGATGTAGCGATGCGGCGTGTTGGCGAGAGCGTCGCAGAGGCGCTGCATCAGCGCGGTGTCGGCCGAGCCGAGTGAGCCGAGGCTCAGATAGATCAGTTTGCCGTCGCCCGACAGGATCTGTGTCGGCGCGTCGACCTCGCCACGCTCCTCGCGGATGCACGTTTCGATGCGGTGCCAGGTTGGGTCGAGCGGTTGCGCACGCTGGTAGTCGACCTCGTCGGGGTAGATGTAGAGGTTGAGGTCGGGCGAGGTGTGGATGAATTGCCCGGCAGGCAGTGGCCCGGCACCGCGGGCCTCGCTAAATGCGTTGGCCTCCTGCCACAGCGGCCCGAGCAGTCGGTCTGCCTCGGCGCGAAAATCGCTCCAGGGCGTCTGATCGTGCGACGAATAGCCAGAGAATGCGGGTGGCACGAGCAGGTCGGGTAGCTCGGCTGGGTTGCACGAGACGATTCGCGCCCACTTGCGGGCGTGGCTCAGCAATGCCGGGAACGTGCAGACGTTGTCCTCGACGACAAGATCGGGGTCGAGCTCTTCGATGATCTCGCGGAGACGATCGTCGACGTACATCGCGCCCTCCACCAGCGCGCGCATGGTCGGCTCGATAAACGTCGCGAGTTGCTCGATCGTCGGCTTGCGGAACTCGGGGGAGGTGGCGGCAATGAAGTCCTTCCAGAACTGGCCGGGTGCCTCCTCGACCTCGGGTGCTGGGCCGAGGCGCATCAGGCGCTCCTCAAACCCGCGTGCTTCGAGCGTGCCGGCAAAGGACTCCTCGAGGATGAACACGACGCGGATGCCGCGCTCCTGCAGGACCTGGCCGATACCGATGCAGTTATTGGTGGGCCCGTAGGCTCCCTCGGGGAAAAAGACCACTGTGGGCTGATCACTCATACCGCTCCTCTCGCTGCGTTGAGGGTACGGGGAATTAGTTCGCAACGTCAAGCCGCGCGCGGTGACGCGGCGATTTTTGTGGATGTGATGTCCTCCCCCACACACCAGCCGCCTTGGATTGCCTGCCCCAGAAATGACGAAGGGACCCTTGCGGGTCCCTTCGAATGACGGGAACGACGGGACTTGAACCCGCGGCCTCCGGCGTGACAGGCCGGCGTTCTAACCAACTGAACTACGTCCCCAATCGAGGGCGCAGCATAGCCGATTCTTCGTGAGGGACACGCCAAACGTCGCGGGTTGGAGATGGCGCGCGCAATTCCGGCGGAATGCGCGGTAGGGTTCAGCCGGGACGTTCGGGGACAACTCAGGGTGTATGCGACCAGTGCGGTCGCGTGTGCGAAAGGTGAAGTGCATGAGCAAGCAGCAGCAGTCTCCGGGGTCGCGCCCGTCGCTCGTCGAACTGGAGCACGCCGTACCGTTTAGTCGTCGCCACATCGGGCCGGGAGCCGACGAGCAAGCAGCGATGCTGGCCGAGCTTGGCTTCGCTTCGCTGGATGCCCTCGAGGAGGCAGCCGTCCCCAGCGCGATTCGGATGCGCGAGGCGATCGATGTGCCGCCCGCCGCGACCGAGATCGAGGTGCTCGCTGAGTTGCGCGAGATCGGTGAGCGCAATCGCGTGATGACGCAGATGATCGGGCTGGGCTACTACGACACCCATACGCCGCAGGTCGTCTTGCGAAAGGTCTTCGAGAACCCCGCCTGGTACACGGCCTACACGCCGTATCAGCCTGAGATTGCCCAGGGTCGCCTTGAGGCGCTGCTCAACTATCAGACGGTCGTCGCCGACCTGACGGGGCTGCCGATGGCGAATGCGTCGCTGCTCGACGAGTCGACGGCAGCGGCCGAGGCGATGACGCTCTGCTTCCGCCACTCTAAGAAGGACACGGGCCTGTTTCTCGTCGACGAGGACGCGCTGCCCCAGACCATCGCCGTCATCCAGACGCGCGCTACGCCGCTGGGGATCACCGTTGTGGTGGCGAACCTCGAAGAGGGTCTGCCCGACGGCGAAATCGTCGGCGCGCTCCTGCAACACCCTGGTGCCGATGGTCGGATTCGCGACTGGCGCCCGACGATCGCTGCACTGCACGAGCGCGATGCGCTGGCCGTGTTGGCCGCCGATCCGTTGGCGCTCGTTTTGCTTGCCTCGCCCGCCTCGATGGGTGCGGATATCGCCGTTGGCTCGATGCAGCGGTACGGCGTGCCGATTGGCTTTGGTGGCCCGCATGCCGCGTACATGGCGGTCCGCGATGGGCTTCAGCGGATGATGCCCGGGCGGCTTGTTGGTGTCTCGGTTGACGCCGATGGCGCCCCCGCATTGCGCCTGGCCTTGCAGACGCGCGAGCAGCATATTCGTCGCGACAAGGCGACCTCGAATATCTGCACGGCTCAGGTACTGCTCGCCGTGATCGCCAGCATGTACGCGGTCTATCACGGTGCCGATGGCCTTCGTTCGATCGCTCAACGCATCCATCGCCTGTCCGCGATTTTCGCGGAGGGGTTGCGTCGCGGTGGACTCAATGTCTTGCACGACAGCTTCTTTGACACCGTGCAGGTACGCGTGCCGCACCACGCCGACATCGTGATTGCCCAGGCCCGCCAGTTCGGGATCAACCTGCGCCGCGTCGACCGCGACACCGTTGGTATCTCCTGCGATGAGGTGACCGAGCGCCACCACATTGAGGCGCTCTGGGAGACCTTCCGTGTGACGGCCGATATCGACGAACTCGATGCCGAGACGCCGGATGCGCTGCCAGCAGATCTGCTGCGCACCGAGGAGATCCTGACGCACCCGGTCTTCCACGAGCATCGCTCCGAGACGCAGATGCTGCGCTACCTGCGCCGCCTCTCGGGCAAGGACATTGCGCTCAACCGCTCGATGATCCCGCTCGGCTCGTGCACGATGAAGCTCAACGCGACGACCGAGATGCAGGCTGTCACCTGGCCCGAGTTCGCGACGATTCATCCGTTCGCCCCGCTCGATCAGGCCGACGGCTACCTGCTCCTGATCAACGAGCTGCAGCGCTGGCTTGTTGCGATCACCGGCTACGACGCCGTCTCGCTGCAGCCAAACGCTGGCTCGCAAGGTGAGTTTGCAGGCCTCTTGGCGATCCGCGGCTATCACCAGAGTCGTGGCGATCACCATCGCGACATCTGCCTGATCCCCGTCTCGGCCCACGGCACGAATGCCGCCAGCGCTGTGATGGCGGGCATGCGCGTCGTCGTGATTGCCTGCGACGATCGTGGCGATGTCGACCTAGATGACCTGCGCGCCAAAATAGTCGAGCACGGCGACAACCTCGCGGGCCTGATGATCACGTACCCGTCGACGCATGGCGTCTACGAAGAGACCGTCAGCGAGATCTGCGAACTCGTGCATGACGCGGGTGGCCAGGTCTACGTGGACGGCGCGAACATGAACGCGCTCGTTGGCGTCGCGCAGCCCGGCAAGTTTGGTGCCGACGTCTCGCACCTCAACTTGCACAAGACCTTCTGCATTCCGCATGGCGGTGGTGGTCCAGGCGTCGGTCCCGTGGCGGTGCGTGCGCACCTCCGACCGTTCTTGCCTAACCATCCCCTGCAGCCGGCTGCCGGCCCCGAGACTGGGCCGGGTCCGATCTCCGGAGCGCCATGGGGCTCGGCGAGCGTTCTGCCGATCTCGTGGGCGTACATCCGTCTGATGGGACCGGATGGTCTCAAGCAGGCCACGCAGGTGGCCGTGCTCAATGCGAACTACATTGCCAAGCGCCTAGCACTGCACTATCCGATTCTCTACACCGGACACGACGGCCTCGTTGCGCACGAGTGCATCCTCGACCTGCGCGGCATCACGAACGACACGGGCGTGACCGTCGAAGACGTTGCCAAACGGCTGATCGATTACGGCTTCCATGCGCCGACGATGTCGTTTCCCGTGGCTGGCACGTTGATGGTCGAGCCGACCGAGTCGGAGGATCGCGGCGAGATCGATCGCTTCTGCACCGCGATGGCGGCAATTCGCGAGGAGATCAACCAGGTTGCGGCGGGTGTCTGGCCGGCCGACGACAACCCACTCGTCAATGCGCCGCACACGGCACACATGTTGACGGGAGAATGGCCGCACCCGTACTCGCGAGACGAGGCGGTCTATCCCTTGGCCACGATTGGCTCCGAGAAGTACTGGCCGCCGGTTCGGCGCATCGACCAGGCCTATGGCGACCGCAACCTCTTCTGTGTCTGCCCGCCGCTTAGCGACCTCGTCGCGGGCGATTAGTCCGGTCTACTGGGTACCGCTCAGCGGTAGCTCCTGCTAATTTTTAGCCATGGATCAGAAGGTATCCCACATCGTCATGTACATCCTCGCGATTACGCTTGTTGTGTGTGTGGGTGTCGTGTTGCTGGCGAAGGGCATCACGGCTGTTCCTCACGAGTGGCTTGGTGTTGCCATCGCATTAGTGCTCGCCGTTGCGGCTCTCGCGATGACGCGGCTCAGCTTCGGCCCCGACCACTGACGCCTCACCCCTGAGGGGTTGTGCGCTGAAGGTTGCGTTGTGTGCGGGTCGGGTGGTGCTACGAGGTGCGCTTGAAGGCTGCGTTGATCAATCGAGGCATATCGCCCCAGATGTCTTTCGTGCCCAGCACCACGCCAATGATCGTCCGATCACCGCGACGAACCGCGACAGCGAGACAGCCTCCGGCGAGCGTCGTAAAGCCCGTCTTGCCACCGATCGTGCCGGCAAAGGTCTGAAGCATCTTGTTGTGGTTCTCGTACGTGCGCTTGCCGCCCGTGTCGTTCCATCGCACCGTGTGACGCCACGTGCGGACGGCGCGTGCGAAGGTTGGATTCTCGAGTGCGCGAGCGAGCAAGATTGCCTGGTCACGAGCCGTTGACAAGTTGGTCGCATCGTTTAGACCCGACGAGCTTGCGTACTGTGTGCCTGTCAATCCGAGCTGCTTGCCACGCCGATTCATCTGCCGGTAATAGCGCCCATAGTTGCCCTCACCGAGGTCCTCGCCAAGGGCGGCTGCGGCGTCGTTATTCGAGCCGAGGAGTGCCGAATAGAGCAAGACACCACGCGGGTATCGATTGCCGATGATCAGACCATCTTTGTTTGGCTCAACACCAGCAGCGGTCTCCGAGACCGTGACCATGTGGGCGAGATTCCCAGCCTCAGAGACGAGCAGTCCGGTCATCATTTTTGTCAGCGAGGCGACTGGTCGTCGCTGTGTGTCGTCGTAGGCCAACACGATCTGATTCTTTTCGACATCGAGCGCGACGTACGATCCGGCGGCGAGCCTTGGCTGATTTGCGGGACTTTCTGCCCCGGCCATGTAGGTTGGCGCTGGGCGGCGGACGACGAGCGGCGCGAGCGGCAACTCGATGTTGTCGCGTGTGGTCTTCGGTTCTGTCGAGGCCGCAGCGACAGTGGTTGCCGTGGGCGTTTGCGTGCCTGTCGACGCCACCACAGTGTTGCTTCCAACGGCCGTGGTCGCCGAACTGCCACCGGCCTCTCCGCCGCCCGTCAACACCTTCGTGGTAAAGCCGATCAGTCCGATCACGAGGATGGTTAGGAGCAGCACGTGCAGTGGGCGCACAGTCGAACGTTCTCGTCGAGGACGGCGCGTATGCGTGCGGTACGGGCGGTCGCTCGTATCGTCGACACGCGGCCGCTGCGCGGCTCGAGGGCGCGGCGCAGCTCGTCTGCTGCGCGCGGGCCGAGGCCGGGGTGGTCGCTCGTCATCCACGGTCTCCAATCCTACCGGTGAGGGGGGCGGTTAGTGGTCGCCAGTGCGTGTGCCGGCTGACC
>JAEMTW010000259.1 GCA_016462095.1 Thermoleophilia bacterium | reverse complement strand
ATCGCAGCCGCCGGCCCCGCAAAGAAATTGCCAACGACAGGCTTCGGCGGCTTGAGTTTGCGCTCAATACCGTCGAGACCAGCGGCGAGGATAGTCGCCGCAATCAGATACGGGTTTGCTGCGCCATCGCCCGAGCGGACCTCGGCGCGCGCGGCCGGTCCTCGCTCCTCACAAATGCGCAGCATCGCCATGCGGTTGTCGTGGCCCCAGTTCGCGAACTTCGGCGAGAGACCGCCATGGATGATGCGCTTGTAGGAGTTGACCGTGGGATTGAGCAACCCCGCCATCGCGGGTGCATGCTCCATCACGCCCGCGATGAAGTGATGCGCAATCGCGGACAACCCATCTTGCGCCCGAGGCGCGTCAAACACGTTCTTGCCAGCCTTGTCGAGCAACGACGCGTGCAGGTGATACCCCGAGGACTCGTCGTCATCGGCCGGCATGCCCATGAACGTCGCGACGAGGCCATCCATGTCGGCCATCTGCTTGACCAGCGCCTTAAACAAGAAGGCGCGGTCCGTGGCTTCGATCGCCTCGCCGTGCGTCAGATTGATCTCGTACTGCGAGTGTCCGTACTCCTGCGCCATTGAAATCGGCTCCAACTGAAATGCGTCGCAGGCATCGAACATGGCGCGCACAATTCCCGTCGGATCGGCCAACGGACCGACCGTGTAGACGCTCGAGTCGCGCATGGCCAGTGGTCGCAGACCACCAAGCGCCTGCGCGTCACGCTCGAGGAGGTAGAACTCGAGCTCGTGCGCGACGACGGGAGTAAAGCCGAGTTTCGCGTAGCGGGCACAAATACGCTTCAGCGCGCCGCGCGAGTCTAGGCCGGACGGGCGGTGGCTGGGTACCGAGGCAAGGTCGCAGAGGACCATCGCGACTTCGGGGTCGAGGGGGTTGATTCGCGCGGTCTTGAGGTCTGGCATCGCCAACAGATCGCGGAACCCACCCGCCTCGCCACTGACGATGTTATGACTGTTGTCGATGGTCATGACGGCCTCGACGAACGGCTTACCGTGCGCGATCGCATGCCCGGCACGCTCGAGCAAGACATCCTTGCCACGCTGCTTGCCGTGGAGATCCGCGTAGACGAGACGCAAGATGCGCACGCCCGCGGCTTCGAGTTCCTCAACTGTGGCCATCCGGGTCCTCTCCCAAACAGTCGCTACATCGTGCGGCGATTGGTTGACATACTACTCATCAACAGTTCCACCCCCGACAGATTGGAGCCGGCATGCTGGCTGTGCGCTTTGCAACAACGAGTGGCGATGTGCGACTAGGACGCCTCGACGGCGACCAGATCACAGACGCTGGCGCCGCTCCTGCGATCGGTTTCGACTCGACTCCAGAGGCGTGGAGCAGCATTGCTGCCGCCGCTGGTACGACGCATGCCGTTGACAGCGTTCAGCTGCTTCACCCGGTTCATCCCGGCAAGTTGATCGCGATCGGTCTCAACTATCGCGACCATGCCGAGGAGTCCGAGCTCGACATTCCCGAGGTCCCGGTTGTCTTCTCGAAGTTCTCGACGTCGCTGATCGGTTCGGGACAGACGATTGTGATCCCGCGCGAAGAGACCCGCCCCGATTATGAGGGTGAGCTTGCTGTGGTGATTTGCAAGCGGACCTATCGCGCGACTCTCGACAACGCTCTCGAATCTGTCGGTGGCTACACGGCGATCAATGACGTCTCCGGCCGTCGCGCGCAGCTCGAGACGCCGCTCCGCCAGTTTGTCTACGGCAAGAGCTTCGACACCTTTGGTCCGCTTGGCCCAGCGATCGCCAGCGTGGATGGCGTTGATCTCGGCAACATCGATGTCTCGACGACAATCGCCGGCGAGGTGCTCCAAAGCAGCAACTCGCGCAACCTGATCTTCTCGGTCGCGCAGATCATCGAGTATCTCAGCCGAGGCATTACGCTCGAGCCCGGTGACGTGATTGCCACTGGCACCCCAGGTGGTGTCGGCGACGGCCGCAATCCCAAGCGCTACCTACGCGATGACGAAACCGTTGAGGTGACTGTGTCGGGTGTTGGCACGCTGTCGAACCCGGTCCGGTTCGAGCACTAGACGATGCAACCCGCGGCACTGATCACCGGTGGTGGTTCGGGGATCGGTGCCGCGACTGCTCGACTGCTGGCCAACGATGGCTGGCTGGTCGGGCTGATTGGTCGTCGCGTTGAGCCATTGGCCCAGGTCGCGCTCGAAACCGGCGGCATTGCCTCGCCGGGCGACGCCGCCGATGCTGAGCATCTCGCCACTGCCGTGTCACGGCTGACCCAGGCTGGCGGCACACTCGCTGGCCTCGTCTGCTGCG
>JAEMTW010000258.1 GCA_016462095.1 Thermoleophilia bacterium | reverse complement strand
GTCGAACATGTCGACGCCGGCCGCGATCACGCGCAGGATGCCCTCAGGGTCACCAATGCCCATGAAGTAGCGGGGTCGGTCGACTGGCAGCAAGGCGGCGGTGCTATCGGTGATGCGGAAGGTTGCCTCGCGCTCCTCGCCGACAGCCAAGCCACCGATCGCATAGCCATCGAAACCGATCTCTAGGAGGTCTGTCGCGCTGCGCTCGCGTAGGGCTGGCTCGACGCCGCCCTGCACGATGCCGAAGCGCAGCTGACCCGGGGCGGGAGTCGTCGCCTTGCAGCGGGCCGCCCAGCGCGTGGTGCGCTCCACCGCTGCCGCCAGTTCTGCCAGCGGAGCATCGGGCTTCGGTACCTCGTCGAGGCACATTGCGATATCAGAACCAAGCGCAGCCTGGATCGCCATCGCATCCTCTGGGCGCAGGCGAACGAGATCCCCGTCGTAGACACTGCGGAAACTGACGCCATCGTCGTCAATCGTGCGCGTGTCGGCGAGCGAGAAGACCTGGAAGCCACCCGAATCGGTCAGGATCGGCCCGTCCCACGCCATGAAGCGATGGAGGCCACCCAACTCCGCGACGAGGTCTTCGCCTGGCTTGAGGTGCAGGTGGTAGGTATTGCCCAGCAGGATCTGCGTGCCAATCGTCTTCAGCTCGTCAGGATCGACACCTTTGACGGTGCCGAGCGTGCCGACCGGCATAAAGACAGGAGTCTGGATTGCGCCATGGGCCGTCACGAGCGTCGCCGCCCGCGCCTTGCCATCTGTTGCCTGAATGCTGAAGTCCCCGGGTGCGATCACAGAATCACCATCGCATCGCCAAACGAGTAGAAGCGGTACCGCGTGTTCACGGCATGAGCGTACGCGTCCCGGATCAGCGACTCCCCCGCCAGACCCATCACGAGAGCAAGTAGCGTCGAGCGTGGCAGATGGAAGTTGGTCACCAGGGCGCCAACCGTGCGAAAGCTGACGCCGGGTTGTAGGAGGATCGACGTACGCCCACTATTCGGCATCGTAGGATCGGCGATCGTCTCCAACACGCGGGTCGTCGTCGTTCCGATCGCCACGACACGGCGACCCTCAGCCACGGCTGTCGAGATTGCACTGCGAACTGCGGGGTCGACGGAATAGAACTCGGAGTGCATCTCGTGCTGCTCGAGGCTGTCGACGGTGACGGGGCGAAAGGTGTCGAGTCCTACGTGGAGGTCGACCTCCACCACCTCGCAGGTTGCACGGACTCGCTCGAGCAGAGCGGGCGTGAAATGGAGGCCGGCGGTCGGTGCCGCGGCCGAACCGATCGTGCGCGAATAGACCGTCTGGTACCGCTCAGCATCGTCGACAGAGGCTCGGATGTAGGGCGGGAGTGGCATCACCCCCGCCTGCTCAATCGCAGCATCGATCGAGCCCTCCGCATGGAGGCGCACGATTGCCTCCCCCGCCTCCCCGACCTCGACGATCTCGACCTCAAGACCATTCCCCGCGAGACGCGCGCCCGGTTTCAATTTCCGAGCCGGCCGCACAAGTGCCTGCCAGACCTCGCCCTTTGGCTCGAGGAGGAGAACCTCCGCGGCACCGCCCGTGGCGCGAGTCACAGACAGGCGCGCTGCACGAACCCTCGTCGAGTTGAGCACGACCAGATCGTCGGCGCAGAGCAGGCTCGGTAGATCGGAAAAGACCGCATCCTCGAGCGTTTTGGTCGCCCGCCTGACGATCAACAACCGGCTGGCATCGCGCGGCTCCACTGGCGCCTGCGCGATCAACTCCTCCGGCAGTTCGTAATCGAGTTCGGAGATTCGCACGCGCTAGTCCAAGAGGGAAGGCATACCCGGGTCGTTCGGCATGCCAGCCAACTCGCGACCCCGTGCTGTCAACACGCGGCCACGAGCCGTGCGTTGGATGAGGCCCTGCTGAATGAGATACGGCTCGTAGACATCTTCGAGCGTGCCAGCATCCTCGCCGAGCGCCACAGCCAACGTCGAGAGCCCGACGGGACCACCCGTAAAACGCTCGGCAATCGTTCGCATGTATTCGCGGTCGGCGCGATCGAGCCCATCTTCGTCAACACCGAGCAGGTCGAGTGCCGCCAACGCGCCTTCGCGATCGACCGTTGCCCACTCGCGGACCTGAGCGACGTCCCGAACACGGCGGAGGAT
This sequence comes from Thermoleophilia bacterium, assembly GCA_016462095.1. Lineage (GTDB taxonomy): Bacteria > Actinomycetota > Thermoleophilia > Gaiellales > F1-60-MAGs149 > F1-60-MAGs149. Next base: position 171 of record JAEMTW010000258.1, on the reverse strand, counting down.
GCGATTGGCAATCCGTGGCGTACCCCGTGAGCGCCGGGCAATCTCCTGCGCGGCCTCATCGTCGATCGTCACGTCGAGAATCCCGGCAGACCGACGGATGATCAACAGCAGCTCGTCGGGTGTGTAGTGCTCGAGCCGAAGCGAGATCCCGAAGCGATCACGCATCGGTGT
>JAEMTW010000068.1:4580-8559 GCA_016462095.1 Thermoleophilia bacterium | reverse complement strand
CACCAACCGCTCGTCACCCGGTGAGGCGCCCGGCTCGGAACCCGAGACGCAGGCAATCATCACCCTGATCGAACAGCTCGCACCCGCGTTGATCGTCGACCTGCACAGCCCACTCGAGTTGATCGCCCCCACCCCGGCCGCAGACCCACTGGTGGTACAACGCCTCGCAGCCGCAGCCAACCTGCCGGTGTTGTCCAACATTGGCAGCCCAACACCGGGAGCACTGCGCGACTGGTGTAGCGATCGGGGCGCGGCCGCGATCACGTACGAACTTGAGCACGCGCCACTGCCTGCACTCTGCGAGCGGCATTTGCCGGGTCTAGCAATGCTGCTCACTATCGTCTGAGCACTCTCACCGTAGGCTGTGCTGGTGATTCGTCGTTTTACATGCTTGCTCGGCTTCGTCTGCGCGCTTGCCCTAATCGCACCGGCTGCCCATGCGGCACCCGCCGAAGTGGGCGCGCGAATTGTCGGTGGCACGGACGCTGCAGCTGGCTCGTGGCCCTCGTTCGCTCGACTCTCGATCTACAAGCCAACCACGGATTTGACCTACCTGTGTGGCGGCACCTTGATTACGCCAACGATTGTGTTGACTGCCGCGCACTGTGCTGCCGATGCTCAAGCCGCTCGTTCCGTCGTCTTTATTGGTGGCGGGTCAACGGATGGATCGCCACCGTCGATCGCCTGGTCGTCCTCGACTGTCCACCCGAATTACAACGATGAAAATCTGCAGTACGACGTTGCGCTGGTCACGCTTGCCACTGCCTCGACGGCGACACCGATGCCGCTGATTGCGCCCGCCCAAGATGCTCTCTTGGCCGTACCGGCGACTCTTGCGGTAGCCGGGTACGGGCGCACGAGCACTGATGGCTCGACCTCTACGACCCTCATAGAGGTAACCACCCTCCCCTTCGTCGCCGATGCGACCTGTGCAGCCGCGTACACCACAGCAGGCTATGCCTATTCGACGGCGACGATGATCTGCGCCGGTTCCGATGCCTCGGATAGTTGCAACGGAGACTCGGGCGGCCCGTTGACGCTGTCGATTGCGGGTGTCCGCACGCTCGTTGGTGACGTCAGTTGGGGTCCCTCTTCGGGATGCGCCAGCGCTGGCCTGCCCGGCGTCTACGGCCGCATCTCTGCGTTTCGTCCGTGGATCGCCGTGATGCTGGCTCAGCCGACAAATGCGACTGTCACGAATGCCGGCTCGGCGGTGACGGTGACGTGGTCACATGCGAGTGCCACCCCCGCGCAGGCTCCGCTGACGTTCGTCGTAGCCGAGGCGTCGACGAGTGCGACGACCGCTGCGGATGCAACCTCGGCGACGCTGACCGTAACGTCGGGTGGTCCGAAGACGATCAGCATCTCCGCTGTCAGTGGTACCTATACAAAGGCTGTGACATGGGCCGGTACGCCGACACCAACGCGTGCTCCGGCCGTCTCGGCCCGTCTGCTCGAGGATCCAGTGGTTGGCGCGGCGCTAACCGTCGATGCAACGTCTGATGATCCGTGGGCAGAGGCCTTGACGTACCAGTGGACGCGAGCGGGAATAGCAATTGCTGGCGCCACCTCGGCGACGTTTACTCCCACTGCAGCCGATGCTGGAGTGTCTCTCGGTGTGGTTGTCTCGGCACGCAACGGCGTCGGCGTGGGCACCGCGACGGCGACCTCCACAGAGCTGGCCGTGCTGAAGCCCACGCTGGCAACGCGAACGCTCATCGTCCGTGGCTCCCCTAAAGTTGGCCGCTTTCTTTACCTAGCTCGGCCAGCTGTCCGTGGGTATCCGACACCGCAGGCGAGCCATCAATGGTTCCGTAACGGCCGCGCACTGAAGGATAAGACGCGGGCGTTCTATCGGGTTACTGCCGCTGATCGTGGTCAACGCATTGCCTGTCGGATCACGCTGACCAACAGCGCCGGCTCCACTCGTATTCGCTCGGCGGCAGTCACCATCGACTAACCCCCGCTTCACGCCGTGCCTAGTCGCGCGTAATCGGCTTGTACTTGATGCGGTGCGGCGTGTTGGCGTCGGCACCGAGCTGCTTCTGACGGTGCTCTTCGTACTCACCGTACGAGCCTTCGAACCACGTCACCTGTGAGTCGCCCTCGAAGGCGAGGATGTGCGTGGCGACGCGGTCGAGGAACCAGCGATCATGGGTAATCACGACGGCGCAGCCGGGAAAGTCGTTGAGCGCCACTTCGAGGGCACGCAGTGTGTCGACGTCGAGATCGTTGGTCGGTTCGTCGAGCAGCAGCAGGTTGCCGCCGCTCTTGAGCAGCTTGGCGAGGTGGACGCGGTTGCGCTCACCACCGGACAGCTTGCCGACGAGCTTCTGCTGGTCGGCGCCCTTGAAGTTAAAGGAGGCGACGTACTGGCGCGACGGCATCTCGCGCTTGCCGACGTTGATCAGGTCGAGGCCGTCGGAGATCTCTTCCCAAATGTTCTTGTCGGGGTCGAGGTCGGCGCGGCTCTGATCGACGTACGCCATCTGGACGGTCTCGCCGATCACGATCCCGCCACCATCGACGGTCTCCTGGCCAGCAATCATGCGGAACAGCGTCGTCTTGCCGGCGCCGTTCGGGCCGACGATACCGACGATGCCGTTTGGCGGCAGGTTGAACGAGAGGTCTTCGACAAGCAGCTTGTCGCCGAACGCCTTGCGGACGTTCTCGGCACGGACGACGACGTCGCCTAGGCGTGGACCGCCGGGGATGTGAATTTCGACCGAATCGAGCTTGACGTTCTGCTCTTCGGCCAGCATGTCGTCGTACGCGGCCAGGCGAGCCTTCGACTTGGCCTGACGCGCCTTCGGACTGGCACGAACCCACTCGAGCTCTTTCGCGAGCGTGCGCTGTCGCGCCGAACCCTGCTTCTCCTCAAGCGCGAGTCGCGCCTGCTTCTGCTCGAGCCAGCCGGAGTAGTTGCCCTCAAATGGGTGGCAACGACCACGGTCGATCTCGAGAATCCAGCCTGCCACGTTGTCGAGGAAGTAGCGATCATGGGTGACGGCGATGACACAGCCCTCGTAGTCGTGCAAGAAGCGTTCGAGCCAGGCGACCGACTCGGCGTCGAGATGGTTGGTCGGCTCGTCGAGCAGGAGCAAGTCGGGCGACGACAAGAGCAGGCGGCAGAGTGCAACGCGACGCTTCTCGCCACCGGAGAGGTTTGCGACGGCTGCATCGCCCGGCGGTAGGCGTAGCGCGTCCATCGCAATGTCGAGGCGACGGTCTATGTCCCAGGCGTCGGCCTTCTCGATCTTGTCTTGCACGCGGCCCTGCTCTTCGAGCACCTCGGCCATCTCGTCGTCCGTCATTGGCTCGGCGAACTTCATCGAGAGTTCTTCAAAGCGCTTAAGCAGGTCGCGCAACTCGCCGAGACCATCCTCGACGTTGCCGCGAACATCCTTCGACTCGTCCAAATCGGGCTCCTGCGACAGGTAGCCAACGGACGCACCGGGGTGCAGCTTCATCTCACCACTCGAGGCCTCTTCGATCCCAGCCATCATCTTCAGCAGCGTCGACTTGCCGGCACCGTTCGCGCCGAGCACACCAATCTTGGCGCCAGGAATGAAGGACAGCGAGACCTCTTTGAGGATGTGCTTCTCCGGGCCGTGGAACTTGTCCACTTTGTACATGGTGTAGATGAACTGCGGTGTGCTCATAGGGAAGGCAGTCTAGCCCGGGCGCCCGCTCCACTTTGCCGCTAGTCGCGGCAGGCGATCAGAACGCGTTCGACTGCTGCACGACGTACGGCACGTAGCCGTACTCGAGACCGCGCGGAGGCTTGACGATAAGGCCCGGATCGAGGGTCGATAGGCCGCCCTGTGCAGGCCGCGCCATGAAGTGAGCGCCGCGTGCCCAGCCGCGCTGCATGCGCGTCACAACCTGCTGGAGACGATCTGCCTCTGCCGACGTGAGGTTCAACCGCTGCAACGCGGGTTGATCGACGAAGCGATACCAGCGGTACGTCACCGTCGAG
>JAEMTW010000068.1:0-4570 GCA_016462095.1 Thermoleophilia bacterium | reverse complement strand
AAATCGGGTCGGGCGTGCTGGGGAACGTGGCGCGCTGCAAGTCGACCGGCGTCTGACCAGCTTCAACAGCGACGCGCGTGTTGCCCTGCTCGCGGAAGGTCTCGGGCAGATACCCCGTGCCGCGCTGTTTCGGCCACGCAAAGCCGTAGGCAGCACCGCCCTCGAATGTCGACAGGCTCACGGTGCTGAGCAGATCGGGCAGTGCCTTCTGCTGCTGGTAGAACGTCGAATCGCTCGTCGTCAGCGTGAGTGGTTTTGTCGCGGCTGCTGCGAACGAGCGCGGCAGCGCACCGCTCCCGGCGATCCACCGTGCCAGTGGGTTGGAGATGGCGGACGCCGAGTAGGCAGCCGGGTCGCGCGTGAAGATCGTGCGGCCCTGCGCGTCAATCGGGAATTGTGTCCTCGGGACCTTCGAAAAAACCGTTCCCGCGCTGTCGGTCGCCGTATAGACCGGCACCGTGTTCCACTCTGACGAGAAGTTGTCGACGTGTCCGCTGTTCGTGTCGAGGCCGAGACCGACGATGCTGGGGATCGAGGAACCGATCGCCGACCAGGCCTGCGGTAGCCAGTAGGCGACCGGCCCGTCGAAGTTACGCGCCTTCAGGAACAGCGTCCAGGCCTGAGTGCCGGTTGCCACGCCGCCGACGCTCTGCCCCACGTTCGGCAACGGGAGACTCATCCAAGCCGACCCGAGGTAGGTGCCATTAGACCGCGGCGTCAGTGGCATCCCGTCGGGCGGCATCAACAGGCGATTGCTCAACTGCACCAGTGCCGCCTCGTTCCGTTTGACGGCACGCGCGTCGTCAAACGTCCAACCCGGTGACGAGAACATCGTCGTGTAGCAATCGGGCGTGCCGTTAGCCGCGTACTTGGGCATGACTGTACGGAAGCGCGTGCTCCCCCACCAGCCAAGGCTGCCTTCGATCGTCTGGAAATAGCCCCACCAACTGTCGCGCCGAAAATCCTGATACTTCGACTTCGAACAGAACGCCTTTTGAATGGCGTCGGGCTGATCCACGTTGTCGGGGCTGATCCACGTCGAACTGAGGCCGATCTGCAGGCCGTCGATCGGGCGCTCGAGCAGCGGCCAAGCCTGCGAGTACCAACTAAAACCCGCCGCATGATCGGGGCCACCGCCCTTCACGTCAGCCGAGAAGTACGCGTTGCAGGACGAGTCGGGGCACGTGGAATACGCACCGCCACTGTCGTAGACCGGTGCCGCAGCAGCGGATGACCCACCCACCGCGAGCAGTAGCACACACCCAAGCAGCACGAAAACCCGACGCACGCTCATACCTTCGCTGCAGGCTCCGCGTCGCCATCGGGAATCACGCGGCTGTTTCCCTCGAGATCGAGGTCCGGGATGAGCTTGTCGAGGAAGCCAGGGAGCGACCAGGTGCGCTTGCCGAACAGCATCAGCATCGCGGGCGCAAGAAACAGCACGAGGAAGGCAGCAAGCGCGACGGCGACGGTCAGGCCGACACCGAACTGCTTGATGATCGGATCGTCGATCAGGATGAAGCTGCCGAAGACGCTCATCATGATCAGGGCCGCAGCGAAGACGACGCGAGCGCTGGTTGCGAGGCCGGCGCGCATCGCGTCTTCGTGGCTCATGCCCTTGGCGTGGAAGCCCTGCACGGTGCTGATAAAGAACACCTCGTAGTCCATCGACAGGCCGAACAGCGCGGCAAACATCATCAGCGGCACGTAGCTCGCGATCGGCACGGTGCCATACGGCGAGTCGAGGTTGATCAGGTCGAGCCCCCAGCCCCATTGGAAGCAGGCCGTCAGGATGCCGAACGAGGCGGTGGCGGACAAGAGGTTCGTGATCGATGCCTGCACGGGGATCAGCAGCGAGCGGAAGGCGAGCAGGAGCAGGAGGAAGCTGAGTGCGAGGACGACCAGGATGACCTCCGGCAACTTCGCTGTGATCAACGCAGCAAGGTCAACGTTGCCCGCCGTCGTGCCGCCGACGTAGACAACCATGCCGGGCGAGGTGGCCTTCGGGATTGTCGTGTCACGCAACTGGAGGACGAGGTTTGCCGTAGCGCGGGCTGCCGGGCGACTCTTGGAAACCACGCTGAGGATGACCGCGTTGCCCTTCTCATTGATCATCGGCTGAACGACACGCGTCACGTCGGCCGGCTTGGCGAGCGCATTCTGCAACTTGACGATGCGTGGATCGGTGCCGCGGTCGTCGCCACCCGCCTTCGTCATCTCGGCCGTCAGCTGATCCTTCAAGTCGAGCGCCTGCTGCTGCTCGGCCTCGGCGGCCGCCTGCTGCTGCTTCAGTGAATCGGCCTGCTTCTCGAGCGACGCGGCTTGCTTCTGCAGCACCGTGGCCTGCTTCTGCAGACTCGTAGCCTGGGCGCGCAACGCTGCGGATTGCTTTTCAATCGATGCTGCTTCGGCCGCCACAAGGTTGGCCCTCGTCTCGACCGCAGAGGCTCGCTTGGTGTAGTTCTGTTCTTGCTTCGTGAGCAAGGCCAAGCGCTTCTGAATATTCGTACCCTGTGTCGTCCCCGCGGCGATCGCCTTCTCCAAGGCGGCCTCAGACTCGGTCAGCCGCGCCTGCGCCTTCAAGAGCGCGTCCTGCACCGTCGGGCTAATGCCCGGCGTGTTGGCAAGTGCATCTTCAATCTTGGCAAGGTCAACGAGCAGGGATTCGAGCTGCGCTTCGAGCGTCCCTTGATTTCCACTGTTGTTTGCAATTTGCGCAGCCAACACCTTGCTGCGCTCTGCTAGACGCCGCGCCTCGCGCGTCAACTGGCCCTCCTCAACACGCAGGCCAGCCTCCGTCTTACGCAAACTGACGGCCTGCCCAGCCAGCTTTTTCGATTCTGCCTCCAGCGTTGCCGCCTGCGACTTCAATGCATTCGCCTGCTGCTCGAGCTTCGTCTGCTGGGCCTCCAGGGCACTGGCCTGTGCGGTTAGCGTTGCCTGCTGCTGCTCGAGATCGGTCTGCATCGCCTGTGCCTGGTTGTACTGCTCCGTGTACTCCGCACTCGGCTTGGCGACGGGATCGAGCGTAAACGCCACGACGAGCGGCCCGTTGTAACCAGGGCCAAAACCGTCCGAGATCATGTCGAACGCCTGACGCTCGGTCGTCTTGAGCGCCGTCGTCCCGATGTCCTCCTGCCCGAGGACGAGCGTGAATACGGGGACGATCATGACTGCGAGCACCGCCAGCGAGATTGCGCACGAGCGAATCGGATGATCGATTACCGAGTTGGCCCAGTGCCCCCACATGCCGAGCTTGGTGGGGTCCTTCTTGGGCCGGCTGATCAGCGGGATACGACCACGATTGATGCTGCCACCGAGCACTGCGAGGATCGCCGGCAGGAGCGTGAGGCCAGCGAGCACAGCCGTGAAAACACCGACGGCACAGGCATAGCCGAGCGACGTGATGAATGGGATCTGCGCGACCGCAAGCGCGAGCAATGCGACGATCACCGTGCTGCCCGCGAACAGCACCGCACCACCGCTCGTCGCAAGCATCTCGGGGATCGACTTGCGCGCATGCAGCCCGTGCTCGCGCATCAGGATTCGATGCTTGGTGATCAGGAATAGTGCGTAGTCAATGCCGACGCCAAGCCCGATCATCGTCGCGAGGGTCGGTCCGATCGACGGAATGCTCGTGAAATGACCCATCAGGCCGATCAGCGTCGAGCCGACGAGTAGACCAAAGACCGCCGTCAGAATCGGCAACCCCATCGCGACCATCGTCGTAAAGGTGAAGGCGAGAATAATCATCGCGGCGATCAGACCGATGAGCTCGCTCGACTCCGTACTCTGCGTGCCAAGCGTCGAGCCGACGACCCCACCAACATCGACCTTCATACCCGCCGCGCGCCCGTCCTTGACTCCCACGTCGAAGACGTTCTGCGCCGTTGCGGTGCTAAGGGTGCCGCTGCTGACGTCGAGCACGACGGGGATGAACGCGTAGTGGCCGTCCTTGCTGACGAGCCCCGCCGCAGCGTTCTCGAAGGGGTTCATCACCGAGTAGACGTGCTTGACCTTCTTCAGCGCGTTATACGTATCGGTGATCGCCTTCTGATTCTTGCCGCCGTCCTGGACTTTGCCCTTGGAGTAGAAGACGACGGGGCTACTGCCGTTCTGTTGGGGCGGAAAGTACTTCGTCAACAGATCGGTGGCCGCCTGGCTGCCCGTGCCCGGTAGCGAAAGATTGTTGTTCGTAATCGCGCCGACCTTGCCGATCACCAGCGAGCCGCCGATGATCGCGGCAACCCAGACGATGATTACGAGCCAGCGATAGCGAACGCAGAATCCGCCGAGGCCATGAAGCATTTTCCCTAGCACTGCGAATTCAGCCTGATCACGAACTTCCCCATCCGATCCGCACGCGTGCACCACATGTGCCGGGCAGTCTATCCGGAACAATCACGACTGCGAAACGCAGATGGTTAAGCGATGGTGAGTCCAGCCTCGCGCAGCGCATCCGCAAAGGGTGCGGTCAGGCCGATCGTGAATGGCCCGAAGATGCCGTAGATCGCAGAGGCCTCGTCGTAGCGCATTTCGTAGACGATGTCTTTGATCGCTTTCGGATCAT
>JAEMTW010000257.1 GCA_016462095.1 Thermoleophilia bacterium | reverse complement strand
AGGCCGATGTATGCAAGCTTCACGGGTAGTGCTCCTCTTGGAGTTCGCCATAGACGGGGTCGAGATGCAGGGCCGTTCCGGTGTACGGATTGGCGCGCGCCACGTCCTCGTCGAGCTCGACTCCCAAGCCGGGCGCTGTCGGGATGATCACGTGGCCGTCCTCAAAGCCCATCTTGGTCTTGAGGATCTCGGCGTGGAAGCCGCCCCAATCGCGGATGCTCTCCGTGATCAGGAAGTTCGGCGAGCAGGCACCGATCTGCACGTTTGCAGCACCCACGATCGGGCCGCAGTAGAGATGCGGAGCGATCTGGGCGTAGTGCGTTTCGGCCATGCCGGCGATCTTCTTCGCCTCGAGGATGCCGCCGACGCGACCGAGGTTCATCTGCAGAATCGACGCAGCACCCGTGCGCAGCACGCGTGCAAACTCGTACTTCGTCGTCAGGCGCTCACCGGTCGCGATCGGAATCGACGTGGATTGCGCAACGCGCGCCATCTCCTCCGGCATGTCCGGCGGAGTCGGCTCTTCGAACCACAGCGGCTCGTACTTCTCGAGCCGCTGCGCCATCCGAATCGCACCGCTCGTCGTGAACTGCCCGTGCGTGCCAAACAGCATGTCCACGCTTGGACCGACGGCCTCGCGGATCTGCTTGACGAAGCGCTCGCAGCGCTCCAAGGCATCGCCCGACGGATTGCGGGGGTCGAGCGAGCTGTAGACACCAGCGGGATCGAACTTGATGGCCGTGAAGCCGCGCTCGACATTTTCGACCGCGCGCTGCGTCGACAGATCGGCGTCGTGATAGACGTCGACCGTGTCGCCCGGCTCGGAATAGAGGTACGTGTAGGCGCGCAGTCGCTCGCGCACCTTGCCACCGAGCATGTCGTAGACGGGCTTGCCGGCCGACTTACCGATGATGTCCCAGAGCGCCATCTCGATGCCGCTGAAGCACCCCATCACCGTGGTGTCGGGGCGGAATTGGAAGCCCGCGCCATAGACCTCGCGGTACATCGTCTCGATGCGATGCGGATCCATGCCAACAATGCGGCGCTCCATCATGTCGTCGATGCACTTGACGATCACGTCCGGCCCGAAGGTGGCCACGTAGCACTCGCCGTAGCCAATGATCCCGTCGTCCGTGACGAGCTTGACGAAGATGAAGTAGTTGCCGCCCTCGCTCGGTGGCGGGTTGCCGACGACGAACGTTTCCCAGGATGCAACCTTCATCAGAACACCACCACGTTGCGCAGCGCCTCGCCGCGCTTGACGGAGGCGACGGCCTCGTTGATTTCCTCGAGCGGATAGGTGCCGGTGACGAGCTCGTCGAGCTTGAGCCGACCGGCCCGATAGAGGCCGACCAGCTGAGGAATGTCCATCGGCGTCTGAGCCGAGCCCATCTTGCTGCCGATGATGCGCTGCGAATCGGAGGCTAGCCAGGACGGGTCAAACGTGGTCGTCACACCCGATGGCGGCATGCCGACGATGACGGTCTCCGCGCCCTTGCCCATCAGCCCTAGGCCCTGCTCGATGGCGGGCCCAATGCCGACCGACACGAAGACGTGATCGGCCATGCGGCCGTTCGTCAGCGCCTTGACCTCCGCCGCGGCATCCTGCGTCGTCGAGTTGATCACGTGCGTGGCACCAAAGGCGCGCGATGCCTCCAGCTTGGAATCGTTGACATCGATCGCGATCAGCGGATTCGCCCCGGACAACGCGGCACCCTGGATGACGTTGAGGCCAACGCCGCCCGTGCCGATCACGACCGCGCTCGAACCCGGCGCAATGTGCGTCGTATTGATCGCCGCACCAACGCCGGTGATGACGCCACAGCCGAGCAGCGACGCGACGGCAAAGTCGACGTCCTTCGGCATCACGGCAATCTGCGAGTGATGCACCAGCACCTGGTCTGCGAACGAGCCGACGTTCATCATCTGCGCAACCGACGCACCCGAGGCATCGCGAATCGGTGTGCGCGCCGATAGTGGCAGCGTTGCCTCGCACATCACACGATCGCCACGCGAGCAGTAGAAGCACTGGCCACAGGCGCGGATCAAGGTGACGACGACGTGGTCGCCAACCTGAACGCCAGGCGTCTCGGGACCGACGGCCTTGACGATGCCAGCGGCTTCGTGTCCGTAGAGCGCAGGCAGGTCGCCGCCCCAGCCACCCTCCATGTAGGTGATGTCCGAGTGGCAGATCGCGCAGGCCTTGACGTCGACGAGCAACTCGCCTGCCTGAGGCTCCTCGATCGTCAACTCCTCGATCACCAGCGGTTCATTGAATGCGCGACAGACGGCAGCCTTCATGCGATCACCTTCAACTCGTTCGTGTGCGAAGT
>JAEMTW010000067.1 GCA_016462095.1 Thermoleophilia bacterium | reverse complement strand
AAGGTCCGCTGGCAGCCGACGCCGTCACCTTCACCTCCGCCTCGACCGTCCGCGCCCTCGTCGCCGCCTATCCCGATCGCGACCTGACCGGCATCAAGGGCATCTCGATTGGGCCGGTCACGAGCGCGGCCATGCGCGAACTTGGCGTGGGCATCGCCCTCGAAGCCGACGAGCACGACCTCGATGGCCTGATCAGCGCCGTGCTTGAGGTGCTGGGCTAGGCGGTTGGATTGTTGGGGTGCGAGGCTCGTTCGACGCGCCACACAATCGGCAGTGCCGTCACGAGTACCAGCCCAACGATGACGGCGGAGATCACGAACACCATCCGCACCCCAAGCGGGTCGGCGAGCACAGAACCGAGCGCTGCCCCGATCGTCATTGCCATCACCGCAATCATCCGGCCGGAGATGCCCACACGCGCCTGGAGGCGATCGGGCACGCCCTTCTGACGCTCGCCAATGACGACCGAGAGAATCGTGTAATCCGTGAGCGAACGCACCGCGTTGCTGATCAGCGCCACGACAAATCCGGGCGCGAGACCCGTCGCAAAGATGGCGACAGAACTGACTGCGGTCGCCACGGTCGTTAGGCGCGCAGCACCAAAGCGTGGCAGCAACCGTCCGAGCAGCGTGGGTACCAGCAGCCCCATCGCCGCCCCCGCTGCGAGCACGATGCCGGATGGTGTCGAGCCCAGCCCCAGCACGGTCTTGAGCAGTGGCACGATCAAGGCGGCAGACATCGCGGCACCGAGATTCCACGCGATGCTGACAGCCGTGTAGGCCCGCACGCGTGGCGATTGGATGATCACCGCGAGCCCTTCCTTCATCATCGCCCACGCCGGCTCGTGCCCACGATGATCATCGGCATCGAGCGAGCGTTTGATCGACAGGATCATCGCAACGGCAACGGTGAACATGATTGCCTCTGCAACCAGCGCGAAGGCAGCGCCAATTAGGCTGATCAGCACGCCACCGAGCGCCGGCCCAGCGAGATAGCCAACCGCCCACGCCGCCGACAACGTTGCCTGACCTTGCGAGAAGTGTTGGCGCCCGATAATCGCGGCGATCGCACCAAAAACGGCCGCGTCGACAAACACCCGTGCGGTGCCGATGACGAAGGCCGCAAACAAGATGATCAGCAGCGGAGGATGTCCCGCCAGCGCCCAGATCGGCACGAGCAGCGCGGCAAACACTTGCAGCGCATGGGTGATCCACATGATCGTCCGCCGGGGATAACGATCGCCCACAACGCCCGCAAAGAGTCCAAACAACACATACGGCAGCATCGAGAACGCAAACACAAAACCCGCTTGGGTACTTGAACCACCACCATCCAAGACGAGCCACGGCAGAGCAATCATCGACACCCCGGCCGCCACCACATCGACGGCCTGGGCTCCGAGCAGGAGGCGGCCGTCGCGATTATTGAGGAGGGGATCGTCGCGCAGAGGGTCAGCTACCCGGCTGTGCGCCCATCACCCAGATGCCAATCACGATCAGGACGATCTCGGCACCACCCACGAGAGCGATCCGACGGGCAAACGCGATCGCCTCGTCCGCATTCGAGGCCGCGCGCATCTTGCGGGCCGCCGGATGCATCAGTGCGCTACCAACGACAGCCGCAACCAGCCAAGCCACAAAACCGAGCGTCAACCACAGGCCGCCCGCGGGCGCATTGCCCGTGCCAATCATCCAGATGCCAGTCAACAGCAGCACCACTGAAGCCGGCAATCCAACGCGGGTCGAGAATCGGACGATTGCGGTGGCGCCCGTGATCAGCCCAGCGGGCGTGCGGCGCGAGACGAGCGTGGTAAAAACGAGAGTTCCAAACAGACTGCCAAGCCAGATGTATGCGGACAGCGAGTGCAGGGTGGTGAGTGTGTCGTAGCTCATGGCGTCAGTCGGCTCCGTCAGAGTGGAAAGTGAAAGTCTTGAAGACTTCAGCGTAGTCGCGACGCGGTGCGACGACCCAGAGGTCCCAAGGATGTGGCTCTGCGTTCGCCCGATCCTGCGCGCATCCTTCCCGCAGCAGTACCGCCAGCGCATCGACGCGCGCAGTCAGGCGACGGCCCCAGGCAGGATCCTCGGGTGCCGGCTCGGCCAACAGTTCGGCGATTGAGCCGGCCAGCCGGTTGGACTGGACCGCACTCTCGGGTGTCGGATCGAACAGGATGCGCCCCCACGCGCCCGACAGGTACTCGTCCCACGCCTCGTCGAGTTCGTCCGGACCAGCCAGCGCACCCGTCTCGTCGGAGGCAATCGCGAAACGCCCCTCAAAGTGAGCGCGCAAGTCGTCGACGCTGCCCGCCTCGTCGAGCATCGCGAAGTAGGTCGGCGGAAACCAGTCCTCCCCGTCAAGCTCATAACTTGCCGCTGGTAGCCGACCCTGCTCGATCAACAGCTGCCAGTCAGCCGCGTTTTCGTCACGTTCGGCGGCCAGTTGCGCGAGCGTTCGATAGCGCGAGCGAATCAGCGATGCATCGGCGTTCACGGGGGAATCGTACGATGCCTGCGTGGCTTCCATCCATCTTGCAGGGGTAACCAAGTCGTTTGGCGCACGCACCGTCCTCGGTGACGTGTCGCTACGCGTGGGCACAGGCGAGCGAATTTGCCTGATCGGACGCAACGGGGTTGGCAAGACAACGCTGCTGCGGATCATCGCCGGCGAGGTTAATGCCGACAGTGGAGAGGTCGGCATTCCGAAGGGTTGGCGCGTTGCGTTGCACGACCAGCGCCCACCCCGCGCGGACGGCCGCACGCTTGGTGCGTACGTCGCCGAGCTGCTCGGCGACGTCGAGGCTGTCGAGCGATCGCTCGGCGAGCTCGAGGCCGCGATGGCTGGCGGCGACCACTCGGACGCGACCATGCACGCCTATTCGGATGCGCAACTCGCGCTCGACCAGGCCGGTGGCTATGGCTGGCGCGTGCACGTCGAGTCGGTCTTGCGCGGCCTCGGCTTCGAAAACAACGACATGGACCGCGAGTTGTCGACGTTCTCCGGGGGCGAGCTGACCCGTGCCGCACTCGCGCGCACCCTGTCGGCGAAGCCGGACATCTTGCTGCTCGACGAGCCGACCAACCATCTCGACCTCACGAGCCTCGATTGGCTCGAAGGCGAGCTGGCCGATTTTCCTGGCGCGATCCTGCTCGTCTCGCATGACCGTTGGTTCCTCGAGGCCGTCTCAACCGGCGTCGTCGAACTCGGCCGTGGCCGCGCCAAGGTCTACAACATGAAGTATTCGGCGTACCGCAAGGAGCGCATCCTCGAAGAGACGCAGGCCCTCGACGCCTTCGATAAGCAGCAAGAGGAGATCGAGCGCCTCGAACGCTTTATCAGCCGCTTTAGTGCCGGCACGCGCGCCAAACAGGCCAAGTCGCTCGGCAAGAAGCTGGCCAAGATCGAGCGCGTCGAGATGCCGCGTCGCGACGTCGCGATGAAGTTCGGTTTTCCCAAGACGGCCAAGCCCAGCCGCGTAGTGATAGAGGTCGAAGACCTCAAGTCGACGGCCGGCGACCGCATCCTCTTCGAGCACGGTGGCTTCGTGCTGGAGCGCGGGCGCCGGATGGCAGTGATCGGACCGAACGGTGCGGGCAAGACCACGTTGATCGAAACGCTGATCGGCGATCGACAGTCTGCGGGTGGCGTGATCAAGCTCGGCCACAACGTCGAAGTCGCGTACTTCTCGCAGCACGCCGACGACCTTCCTGCGCACGCCACCGTGCTCGAGGCGATGAGCGCCGGCAACAAGCTCGGCACGACCGATTGCCGCACGCTGCTCGGCCGCTTCCTCTTTCCTGGCTCTGAGGTCGAGAAGAAGGTTGAGGTCCTCTCGGGTGGTGAGCGACGACGACTACTGTTGGCAAGGATGGTCGCGACTGGCGCCAACCTGCTGGTGCTCGACGAGCCGACCAACCATCTCGACGTCGAGGCACGCGAGGCACTCGAGGAGGCACTCGACGCCTTCGAGGGCACGATCCTGCTGGTCTCGCATGACCGCGCCTTGATCGACGCCGTCGCCGACGAAACGCTGTCGGTCGAGCAGGGCACGCTGGTGCGTCGCGACGGCGACTACAACGATTTCATCGCCGCGACCGCGGGTGGAGTGCATACGAAGACGGTTAAGAAGGTTGCGACGGCAGCGGCCGCTCCGAAGAAGCGGAATGCGCCCAAGACGACGCCCGAGCAGAAGCGTGTGCGCGAGATCGAGGCCGAGATCGCCGCCAAGGAACAGACGATTGCGGCGTTGGAAGCCGAGCTCGAAGACGCCAGCGTTCGCGCCGACCACCAGCTCTTCATCCAGACCGCCAAGGCGCATAGCCAACGGCAAGAAGAGCTGAAGGCGCTGATGAAGGACTGGGAAGCCGCCGAGATCGCTGCGAGCAGCCCGGTGAGCGGGTAGCATCCGACCTATGCGAGACATGATTGACCGACTGCAAGAGGGTGCGTACAAGGTGTCGGAGCAGGCCCAGCGCCTCGTCCGTGCCGAGCTAGCGCTCGCTCAAGCCGAGATCAAGGCCAAGGCTCAGCAGGCTGCTCCCGGCATTGGCCTGATCGCCTTCGCTGGCGCACTCGCCTTTTTGGCGCTGTTCGCAATCATGATTTCGATCATCTGGGCGATCGCCAACCTCGTGCCGCTGTGGGCTGCCGCGTTGATTACCGCTGTTGGCTTTCTCGTCCTCGCCGCAGTCTGTGGCCTCGCTGGCAAGGCGATCTTGAAGAAGGTCGGCCCGCCCACGCCCGACACGGCGATCGGGATTGCCAAGGGCACGCCAGCAGAGTTCGGTATTGGCCCCGACGCGCAGACGAAGGAGCTCTAGTGGCGGAAAACGCAAAGGTCGCTGCCGCTCGCGCCGAAGCAGAAGCCGCTCAGGCCGGACTTGTCAGTGCCGTCGGCAGCTTCGGCAGCACCGCCGGTTCGGCAAAGGACGAGGTGTCGGCGCAGGCCAAGCGCTTCGCTCCGATTGCGATTGCCGCCGCCGGCGCGCTCGTCGCAATCTCGGTTGTTCGCAAGCTGCGCTAAGGCGTTCGCGCGAGACGCGACATTTTGGGCCCGGGCCCAGAATGTCGCCTAGCTCTTGACGGACGGCGGTCGCAACACTGCCCTGCCAGCCAGCACCGGATCTGTTCCAGGCGCGTCAAAGGCTGGCCAGACGAGGATGCCACGCTGCGGCGCTTTGGTTCCGACGGTGAGGGTGAAGCCCGCAGGAGCAGGAAGTTCGGCAAGCTTTGCTCCATCGGCCCCGAGAATCGTCACCGTCCCACCAAGCGCGGTGGCCGAGCCGTCGGCCGGCACGAGACCGTTGGCTGGTGTCTCGCCGGTCGTCAGGACGAGTTGGCGGCCACCAGAGATCGGGATTTCGACTCGGCGGATGATCGAGTAGCCGTCGGTGTTCGCGGTAATCACGACGCGCCGCCCACCTGCCGACAAGAGCGGCGGAGCGTTGGCGGCAAGCTGCGCACCGAGCGTCGTCACCTTCGAATCCGTCTGCGAGAACGTACCGCTGCGGGCAGGCCTACGACCACGCGCGTGCGCGCGCTGATCGACCAACACGAGAGAACGCAACGTCCCCGCCTTCGAAGCCGCCACGACGGCTGCACTCTGGGCCGCATTGACTGTCACCTGGTAGACCACAGCGAGCGGCTCGGTCAGGATCGGCAGTGCCCTCGCAGCCGAACCACCCCCAATCGAGTAGTCACGGTCGCCCTCGAACCGCGACAAGATGATGCTCATGGAGCCAACGGAACGCAGGCCCACAGCCGCGTCCGCAATCGGCGCATGACGCACGAGGACGCGCACGACCACTCGACCTGCAAGCGGCGACGTCTCTCCCGCTGCCGGCGTGATCACACCGACACGGACCCACGTCACGGCAGGGTTGTTTAGCGTCGCGGCTGGCGGCTTGGCAGCCATTGCCGTCGCAGGCACGGCCGTGCTCAGGATCAACAACACGGGGAAGAGAATTTTGCGGAGCATCGTCACAGTCTGCGAGACGATTCGCCCTCGCGTCTAAATTTCCTCAATTTTTCGCATCATCGGGCGATCCGTGGCGGGCAACCAGCACAATGTGGCAATGCGCCTCGTTCGTGGACTTAGCCTGCTCGACGTGATGCTGGTTCTGGTTGCGTTGACGGCGACCTGGCAGAAGATGTCGTGGGAGGCCGTCGGGCGCATCACTCTCGTCGACATTCTCCAACTGTTTTTTCTCGGCCTGTTCCTGCTCGACCGCGTGATGCGTAAGGATGGACGCCTATCGCCAGCAGCGATCGTCACGCTCGGTTTCGTGCTGCTGATGTTTAGCGTCCACCTCGCCGGCTTCCTCGGACTCGAAACGGCACAGGCAGTCGATCAATGGACCAAGGGCGTCATCAAGTGGGGCATCTTTGCGCTCTTCCTGGTCTGCGCAATCGCACACATCGCGCGGCGTGGCGAGCGCCTCTGGTGGCGTGTTGGCGGCGCCTTCGTGCTCGGCATCGTGATCAGTGCGGCCTACGGTTTGCTGCAGACGGCAGTGCGCAGCGTGACCGGCATCGAGCTCGACGCGATCTTTATCAAGCCGTTTTTCCCCGGCGCTCGCGCGCTCGGTGCGAACCTCTACGGCGTCGTCTCGACGTATGACCAATACGGCGTCACCTCACAGGCCAACGTCTACCGGCTGACCGGCTTTAGCGAGGACCCAAACCACCTCGGTGTGATGGCGGCCGTGCCACTGCTGGTCCTGACGGCGTTGATCGTCGGTGCCCGCAGCGGCTTTGCTGCGCGACACCGCACGCCGCTCGCCTGTCTCGCCGGCATTCTGCTCGTCGCCACCCTGCTGACACAATCTCGCAGCGGCCTGCTTGGCATCGGCGTTGGTGTGGTGATGCTGCTGTGCTGGTATCGCAAGCGGTTCTTCAACCGTCAGGTCGTCGTCGCGCTCGTCATTCTCGGTGCCGCCGGCCTCGTGCTCGCCTCTGCCAAGACTGCACAGCTCGAACAGTTGATCGCCTCGCGCACCTCGACCAGCGATCGCTCCTCGCAGGCGCACGTCGAGTTCTACTCGCTCGTCATGCCTGTGCTGGAATCGTCTCCCCTGTTCGGTATCGGCATCAACAACTTCGCCGTCTACTACGAATTCCAGACCGGACGCGCCGACTTTGGACCGCACTCGTTCTACGTCGCCACGCTGACAGAGTTGGGCATCGTCGGCGCACTGGTCTGGCTGTTATTCGTGGTCTGGGTTGGGAGTCGTCTGCGCGTGCTCTTGCGGGCGGGTCGTGCGCGCTCCTCCCTCAGCGACGATGATGGCGTGCTCAGCGCCGTGGCGCGCGGGCTGACGGCTGGTTTTGTCGCGACGCTCGTCGGCAACATCTTCTATCTGACGATGATTTTCAGTGCCTTCTACGTGATCTTGCTCTTGATCCTTGCTGCGCCGGCGGCGTTCGGCATCGAGCGGATCTTGGCGCGTCGGCAGGCAATGGTCCGCGCCAGACCCGCGACCTGACGACTACCCTTACGGATGTGAACCTGCTCGAGGCCATCGGCTGGGTCGCGCTTGCGTTGCTCGTCTGGACGCACGTGGGATATCCGCTCTTCGCGTTTGCGTGGTCGGCGCTGCTGCCCCGCCACATCGATGCCTTCGATATCGAGCCGCGTGTCGCGTTGATCATCGCCGCGCACAACGAGGCAGACGTGATCGAGGCCAAGATCGAGAATGCACTCGCGCTGGACTACCCGCCAGAGAAGCTGCGGATCATCGTCACCTCCGATGCCTCGGACGATGGTACGGACGAGATTGTCCTGCGCTACGCGAGCCGCGGCGTCGAGTTGGTGCGCGCCGAGCGTGGCGGCAAGGTTAATGCGCAGGACACGGCTGTCCGTCAGCTCGATGATGCCACTGAGGTCGTTGCCTTCAGCGATGCAAATTGTGCGTGGAACACGGATGCTCTGCGTCTCCTCGTGCGCCCGCTGTCCGACTCGCGCGTCGCCTACGTCTGCGGGCGCCTGTCGCTCCTCCGTGCCGACGGCACCAATCGCGAGGGCACCTACTGGCGCTTCGAGGTTGCCTTGCGCGGCTGGGAATCGAAGATGCGCTCGGTGACGGGTGGCAATGGCTCGATCTATGCCGTCCGCCGTGACACGTACGTCTTCGTCGATCCGCGCTTCGGCCACGACCTGTCCTTCCCGTACCTGATGGTCAAGAACGGCTGGCTCGCCACGTACGTGCCCGACGCCGTCGCCACGGAGAAGCCCACCACGGACCTTGGCGACGAGTTCAAGCGCAAGGTTCGCATGTTTGGCCACTGCTGGCTGATCGTCTTTCATGGCCGCATGTTCTCGCTGCTCAAGATGGGGCCGCTGTACTGGGTCCAGATGATCTCGCACCGTCTGCTGCGCTACGCGAGCGGCCTCTTGCACGCGATCCTCCTGCCGGCCAGTCTCGTCTTGGCGGTCGCGGTTGGCGATGTCTGGTGGTGGATCCTCGCTGCGCAGGTGTTCCTGTTGGTGCTTGCGTATCTGTCGCGACGTACGGGCGGCCGGATCGGGCCCCTTGCGCTCGCTGAGTACTACGTGCTCGTCACCCTCGCGACCTTGATTGCGCTCTACGACGCGCTCTTTCATGGCATTGCGCCCGTCTGGGATCGTCCGGAGGGCACGCGATGAGTGGCTGGCAGGATCGCGCCAAGCGCGCGTTGGACATCACGGGCGCCAGCGTCGGCCTGGCGCTGTCCGCACCAGTGATTGGGGTCACGGCGCTGCTCGTTCGTCGTGAGGACAAAGG
>JAEMTW010000256.1 GCA_016462095.1 Thermoleophilia bacterium | reverse complement strand
GCCTCGTAGAGCGGCGTCAAATCCGCATCAATCGCTCGAGCCTGTTCCTCGTCACCGACATCGGCAGCAGCCTGCATTGCCAACATCTCGCGACCAGCCACATGGCTCGCGACGCAGATCCCGCCCACGCCCCCAAGTAGCGCGAAGGGCAGCACGAGATCGTCATTGCCGGCATAAAGCGCGAGCCGACCGGCCTCGACAATCTGGCGGGCCTCGTCAAGATCGGTCACTGCCTGCTTGACAGCGATGACGGTATCGATCTGCGCGAGTCGGTTGATGTCGGCCGGAGACAGATGCAGGACGACGCGCTGTGGGATGTTGTAGAGGACGATCGGAAGGTCACCAGCAGCGTCCGCAATCGCGCGCGTGTGCGCCTCGATGCCCGCGATCGGTGGCTTGTTGTAATAGGGAGTGACGGCAAGAAAGCCAGCGACGCCGTCAAAGCGCGCGGCCTGCTTCGTCAGATGGACGGAGTGTGCGGTGTCGTTGGAGCCGGTGCCCGAGATCACGGGCACCCGCTCACCGACTGCTCCCGCGACCGCCTCGGTCAGTGCCAACTTCTCTGCGTCGGTCAGTGTCGAGGCCTCGCCGGTTGTGCCGTGCACCACGAGACCCTCGGAGCCGTGCTCGATCAGGTGCTCGGCAAGACGTACGGCCTCATCAAGATCGATTGAGCCGTCGGCAGCGAACGGTGTCACCATCGCTGTCAAAATTCGTCCAAAAGGCGCCTGCATGTCCACTCCCAATCTCGGTCGCGGCAGCATACCGGGTAGCCACGTACATGCAACCGCTCAACGTAGAAAACGTCTTAGAGGAAGGAGTTAAAGGAGGGACGCATGTCCAAGAGCTCGTTCGCAAATACAGATCTGATCACAACTTCTGTGCCGTGCTGGCATCGATCTCGGGCATCTTCCCCGGCTTCCTTACTGAAGGTGAGTTGCTGAGTGACTCCTGGCTGCCCGAGGGTGTGGCGCGCGCGGAGTACACGACGTACGCCTTCGTCGCGATCGGGATCGCGCTTGCCGTTGGCATCATCTTCTACATCGTGGACGGCAGCCGTCTGTCCTGGCTGCGGCGGGAACAGACGGAGCTAGTCGAGCAGGAGTTCGAGTCCGACGTGCAGCCCCGGGGCGAGCGTCCGCACGCCTCGGATCGCAAGCAGTGCACCCGGCACGAAGGCCTCTCGACTTGTCGTGACGTTGCGGATCTCTAGCGTCTGGGCTGTGCTGCCAAACAGCACGCTCTGATTGGCGACGAGGCCCTCTAGGCGTACCGAGGCGATCTCTGGCCGGCGACCACAGGCCTCTTCGACCAAATCTGCAGTACGGAGCGCCGTGCCGCTTGGGCTGTCGAGCTTCGCGACGTGATGCTCCTCCACGATCGCGCAATCCGGTAGGTAACGGGAGGCCTGTGCGGCAAAGCGCATCATCAACACCGCGGTAATCGAGAAGTTCGGCACGAACAAGACCGGTATGCCAGCAGCCACTGCCGCCGCATCGATCTGAGCGGCACCTTCGGGAGTCATCCCGGTCGTGCCAAGCACCATCGGGAGTCCCGCGGCAATCGTGGCGAGCGTGTGCGGCACCCCGGCGTCCGGGGCCGTGACATCGACAACGACGTCGGCCTCCGTTGCCGCGATCGCCACGTCAAGGGTGGCAAAGCCCCCATCGCCTGACAGCGAGCGTGCGACGCGCCCTGCAAGCACGAGATCGTCTGCCGCACTGATCGCGGCACAGATCGGCGCGCCAAGCTTGCCGGTCGCGCCACTCACGAGCACGCGAGTCATGCCGCACCACCGACGGGCTGACGAAAAATCTCCACTGCTGCTGCAAACGCGGCTTCGTCTGGTCCAATTCCCGCGACGGTCAAGCCAGCCGGCGAATACAGCTCAGCCACCAGCGCCTGCACGTCCGACTCCGACACTTCGTCGATGCGTCGAGCAACTTCAGTGTCGGTCATCAAGGGCACGTTCGAAACGAGGCTGCGACCAAGCCGACTCATCCGAGCCGCGGTCGAATCCATGTTCAGCAGCAGGCGCGCCTTGAGGTTCTCCTTTGCTCGCAGAACCTCGCCTGCTCGGAACTGCCCAGCCGCAAGCGAACCGATCTCAGCGCTGGCGACCTCAAGCGCCTCACGCAAATTCTCCGTACGGGTTCCGAGCGCCAGACCGATCTGTCCTGTCTCCTCGAGGTAGGCCACGTACGAGTAGACGCTGTACACGAGACCCCGCTGCTCACGAATCTCTTGCCACAGCCGAGACGAAGCGCCACCGCCGAGGATCTGATCGAGCACGGCCATCGCAAAGCGCCGCTCGTCCTGACGACCGATGCCAACGCCACCGATGGCAATGTGTGTCTGCTCGGTATCACGC
>JAEMTW010000255.1 GCA_016462095.1 Thermoleophilia bacterium | reverse complement strand
GGATCCCGACCATGGCCGAACAGGAACTCGTCACCAAGGTGACGACTGCGATTGACGCGTTCGCAACCGAAATGATCGACGCCCTCGCCGAGGTCGTTCGGATTCCCAGTGTCAACCCGAAGTATCCCGGTCAGGTCTACGACGAGGTCGTCGGTGGCGAGGGTGAGGTCAGCAAGGTCTTTGCTCGGCATTACGAGGCGCTGGGTGCGAATGTCGATCTGTTTGCGATTGAGCCAGGGCGCGAGAATGCCGTCGGCGTCGTCAAGGGCGCTGGTGGCGGACGCTCGTTGATCTACAACGGACATGTCGACGTTGTCCCGGTCGGCGATGCCGCCAACTGGACGGGCGGCGATCCCTTTAGCGGCAAGATCGACCACGACCGCGTCTGGGGGCGCGGTGCAACCGACATGAAGTCCGGCATCATGGCGCAGGCCTTTGCCGCGCGCGCGCTCAAAGAGTGTGGGATATCACTGAAGGGCGATCTGATCCTCGAGGCTGTTGTCGGCGAGGAGGTGATGGACCACGAGTGTGGCGTCACCGCGACGATCAAGCGTGGCTACACCGCGGATGCCGCGATCGTCTCGGAGCCGAGCTCGCCGCCGTCGCCGCTGGCGGTGGTGCCGATCTCGCCGGGGCTGCTCTGGTTTTCGGTGACGGTCTCTGGCAAGTCGTCGCACTCGTCGATGCGCGGCAACTCGTTCCGCGCCGGTGGCGATGGTGCGAGCGTTGGCGTCAATGCGATCGATAAGGGCGTGCTGATCTTCAATGCGCTACGTCAACTTGAAGACGAGTGGGGTCTCACTAAGCAGCACCCGCTGTTCCCGCCTGGCCACTTCACGATCCATCCGGGCGTCGTCGTCGGCGGTCCCCATGGCGTGATGGTGCCGTTCTTCCTGAGCGAATTTATGACGATCGACTATTGCGTCTGGTATTCGCCGGACGACAATCCCGAGGACGTCAAGAAGGAAATCGATCTCCACATTCATCGTGCGGCTCAGCTCGACACGTGGCTGCGAGAGCATCCGCCGGTTGTTGATTGGAAGATGAACTGGCCGGCCAACACGCCAGCTGCCGAGGAGATTACGGGAGTCACCGTGCGTGCCCACGAGCAGGCCGCGGTCGGGTCGCGCTTCGCGGGCACTCCCGACGTGGTTGGCTTTGCCGCGGTCGAGGATGCCACGTGGTTGACGCTCGGTGGCGTGCCCGCAATCTCGTATGGGCCGGGCGATCTGCGCGTCGCCCATGCGGATGACGAGTACGTGATGATCGACGAAGTCGTGACGGCCTGCAAGACCTTTGCGGTGGCTGCCATGGATTGGTGCGGCGTAGCCTGAGTCTGGCCCATGCCAGATCACATCGAAGGGATTCGGCATGAACGCGGAAGAGTTTTCGTATCAGACGACGGCAGAGTTGGCACGGCTGGTCGCGACCAGTGAGGTGACGCCCGTCGAACTCGTCGAGTGTGCGATCGAACGCATTGAGGAGCGAAATCCGTCGATCAATGCCGTCATCTATAAGGGCTACGACACGGCGCGCGCCGAGGCCAAGGTGGCCGAGGCCGCCGTGCGCGATGGGGCTCCGCTTGGTGTCCTGCATGGTGTGCCGACGCTGATGAAGGACCTGTTCGACTTCAAGCCTGGCTGGAAATCAACCATGGGTGGCATCCCCGCGCTCAAGGATCTCGTGATCGATGCCTACTGCGTCTGGGCCGAGCGTGTTGAGGGCGCCGGAGGCATCATCGTCGGCAAGACCAATAGTCCGGTGATGGGTTATCGCGGTGTCACCGACAACCCGCTGTTCGGTGCTACTGGCAACCCGTTCGATGCGACACGCAACCCAGGAGGCTCGTCGGGTGGCAGTGCTGCGGCGGTGGCTGATGGTCTGGTCTCGTTCGCCGAGGGCACCGATGGTGGTGGCTCGATTCGCATCCCCGCGGCCTGGTGTGGCACGTACGGCTACAAGGCCTCGTTTGGTCGGGTGCCGCTCGTGATGCGCCCGAATGCCTTCGCCGGGACGCAGCCAACCATCGTCGAGGGGCCGATTACCCGCAACGTCGAGGATGCTGCGCTGGTGATGACCGCGCTTGGCGGTTTCGATCCGCGCGACCCCTATAGCTCGCGCGAGACCGTCGACTACATGGGTGCGCTCAACCAGTCGATTGAGGGCATGCGTATTGCCTACAGCCCCGACCTGGACGTGTTTCCGATCGATCCGCGCGTCGCTTCCACTGTCGCCAATGCCGTCAAGGTCTTTGAGGAGGCTGGCGCGCATGTCGAGGAGGTCAAGCTTGGCCTCTCGATCGACCAGCTCGAGTTGGCTCGCCTGTGGTGCCGCATGATCATGCCGCTCAACATCGCTGGTCTCGATGCCTTTGC
>JAEMTW010000254.1 GCA_016462095.1 Thermoleophilia bacterium | reverse complement strand
CAAGGCCTCCTGATACTGCTTCGGCGTGATGCCGACCTTCGCAGCAGCGGCCTTGACATCCCAGATCGCATAGCCCTCGGGGATCACCAGCTGGCTCGCCGACGCCTCCGCTGGCCCGGCGTTGAGCTGGTCGACGATTCGCCGATACAGCTCGTTCGTGCGCAAGGTGTACGTGCCCGGACGGAAGGCCGCCCCAAGCCCATCGGCGACGACCTGCTCAACGAACGCGCCAGCATCGCGGACGACGCCTGCCGCGGCGAGAAGCTCTGCGATCTGCGTCGCGCTCGATCCCTGTGGAATCGTGACCGCGACTGGCGTCCCAGGCGTCGGTGCTGGATCACTCACGAGGCTCGTGATACCCCACCAGGCCACTGCCAGCACGGCGATCACGGCAAGCGTGACCACAGCGAGCGCGAGCAGACGGCGACGATTTACTGGTTGGGGTGGGTATCCAGCCATCCCTGTAGGAGCACAGCAGCGGCGCGATCGTCGAGGCTGCTGGCTCCTCCTTTCGTCTCTGCAATTCGACTCGTAAAGCGCTCGTCCTCAAATTCAACTGGCACTGCGCAGACCGCCCGCAACCGACCGACAAACGCCAGCGTGGCGTTGGCCTGTGCTCCCCGCGTGCCATCGGCTAAGACGGGCAACCCCACCAGCAACAACTCTGGCTGCTCTTCGGCAATCACAGACAACAATTGATCAAGGCCCGCGGGCGTCCCAATGCGTTCAACAAACGTCAGTGGCCGAGCCAGCGCACCCGAGGCATCGCTGATCGCGAGTCCCGTGCGTGCCGAGCCGTAGTCGAGGGCCAAGACCTTCATAGGCGCACCCTAGCCGCCCGCACCGCGCGCAACACGCGCTAACGCGTCACCGCCACGCGCGAACTAGGCCGAGAGTTGCTCGGTGAGGACACCGCGAGCCGCTTCGAGCGCCGCTTCGATGCCGCTCGCATCCTTGCCACCAGCGCGCGCGAGGTTCGGCTTGCCACCACCGCCACCACCAACGTGCGGCGCCGCGACCTTCAAGACGGCCCCCGCATCGGCCCCTGCCGCCACAGCCTCGGGTGTTGCGGCGCAGATCAGCTGCAGCTTGCCTCCACTCTCGCCGATCAGCATCACGATGCTCGAGCCGAGCTTGCCGCGCAAGAGATCTGCCAATTCCATCAGGGCGTCAGCACCGATCTCGCCCACACTCGCGACAACGACCTGCACGTCACCGTGCGCAACCGCACCCGCAGCAAGCGCCTCAACCTGCGCGTCGGCTGCCGTGCCGCCGCCGCCAGCCTTCAGTTGCTTCTCGAGCTCGCGCACCTTGGCCTGTAGCCCGCGTACTGCCGTGGGCAGCAGTTCGGGCGCAACCTTGAGGGCGCGGGCTGCCTCGTCGGCTGCCCGTTCGCTGGCTCGCAACTGCTCGATCGCCACGCCGCTCGTAATCGCCTCGATGCGCCGCACGCCTTGGCCAACGCTCGACTCAGATGTCACCCGCATGGGGCCGATCTCCGCCGTCGTCGAGACGTGCGTGCCGCCACACAACTCGCGTGAGAAACCCTCGATCTCGACGACGCGAACGACGTCGCCGTACTTCTCGCCGAACAGCATCATCGCGCCGAGCTCGCGCGCCTTGTCCTGGCTCGTCTCGAACGTAAACACGCGATGCCCTTCGACGACAACGCGATTGACGATGTCCTCGACCCGCGCCAATTCATCGGCGGTGACAGCACTGTCGTGCGAAAAATCGAAGCGCAACTTGTCGGGTCGAACGGAGGAGCCCTTCTGGCGCACGTGGTCGCCAAGCACCTCCTGCAACGCCCGATGCAGGACGTGCGTGCCCGTGTGGTTCGCGGTCGTTGGGCGGCGGCGGTTCGGATCGACCAGCGCGCGCACCTCCTGCCCATCCGTCAACGTGCCGCGTTCGACCACCACGATCAACGTCTGATCACCATCGAAACGAATCACCTCGGCGATCGCTGCACGACCAGTGTCGGATTCAATCGAACCGGCATCCGAGACCTGTCCGCCACCCTCAGGGTAGAACGGCGACTCACGCAGCTTGACTGCCAAGCGCCCCTCACCGAGGTCGTCAAGCGCACCGATGCGCGTGCGGATATCAAGTTCGTCGTAGCCCACAAAGGCTGTCACGAAGCCGGCTGCGCGTGCGAATGCCGCCACGCGATCAAGGTCGACGCCGCCACCCTTGCCGGCAGCGCTCCGAGCGCGCTGGCGCTGGTTCTCCATCAGCTCTGCGAAGCCTGCCTCATCGACCGACACACCGCGTTCGCGGCAGACATCGGCGGTCAGGTCGAGCGGGAAGCCGAACGTGTCGTAGAGCTTGAAGGCGGTCTCGCCGTCGAGTGTGTCCGGGTCGGACGACAGCGCGGCA
>JAEMTW010000253.1:670-2382 GCA_016462095.1 Thermoleophilia bacterium | reverse complement strand
ACATACGGAGGAGCAACTTCATGGGCCGGCTCCCCAGCTCCGGCTGGCCGATCACCACGGTCGTCATCCTCGATCCGGCGCGCCTCATTCAGCGCGCCACGCGACGCCGATGACGCTTCATGCTTCATCGGCACCTTGACACTCGGGCTCGACCCGACACCTGCAGCAACAACATCAACCCGCGACTCGCTAGTCGCGGGCGTGCTCGAGCACGGCGCGATGGACTGTGCTGATGCAGGCGACAACGAACTGGTGCTCACCCGAGCGACCGTATCATCAACTACGACGAAGGACCCACCCCCACTCGGAAGCGTTTGCTCCGTCAGGAACAGGTCCGCAAGCTTGCGTCGGTGCCTCAAAGACTCGCGACTCGCGCTTGCGGACGGAACATCGAGGCCCAGGCCGGACTCGTCTTCGAGTACCACCGCCCTCCACAGCTCAGCCTTCTTGATCTCGAGGCTGAAGTGAGGCTCAGATTCACCCGTATCGACAATCGCGATGACCGTGTGCCTCGTCGTCTCAATCATGGTAAGATTCGCGCCCAGATGGACCTGCGGGATGATGCCGAGGCCCAGCAGACTCTCTGTGACCGCGAAATGCATCGCCTCGGGCTCGCCCGGGTCGGTGCCCCTACCGCTTGACATGGATCTGCGCGCTTGTCGTGCGCCAGACCACAAAAGCAAAGCCGAAGGCTGCTTTACAGTGGTGGCTAGACGCGGCGCGCGCATACCATTTTGTTTCCCCACAGCCCTCTAGCGCTGGACGAAGGTCGACCCCCTCGACTCCCATCCAGCCCTTCGAATAGTCTGCGTGAATAGAGTATTAAGTTGTGGCCTACTGGCCTCCCTTAGGACTGCTACGGCGCGGCGACCCCCCTGAACACGGATGGGTACACACGCCATAGCTGCCCTCGGAAGCCCGTCGGCCTTGCTTCGAGCTGACTAAGCTCAGCCAGTGCAGACGAAGAGCCCCCAACGCCGAAGAGAGCAGCGCCGGGAAAGTCCTAGATCCTG
Organism: Thermoleophilia bacterium; assembly: GCA_016462095.1. GTDB lineage: Bacteria > Actinomycetota > Thermoleophilia > Gaiellales > F1-60-MAGs149 > F1-60-MAGs149. The sequence goes on along the minus strand of JAEMTW010000253.1, from coordinate 1,369 downwards.
TGAAGTCATCAGGAACGGACAAACTCCTCGTGGTCGAACATCGCCTCGAAGTCCTCGAAGGACGTCGAGGCGATCACAGAGCCCATCTGTCGGGCACACGTCAGTGAGTACCGCAGGTAGAGCTCATACACATCCGAGTCCCACCGACCCATCGCTCGGATGACCGCCTCGGAGACGTTCGCCGCCAGTGCGGCAGACGCCCCCCCGATACGTAAACTGTGCCCCCCGTACAGCTCGGGGGCCAGACCCACCGAGTGCATGAGGAAGCGAACCACCTCGCGCACGTAGTCCGTCGTGAAGGACGCCCCCGAAGCCCGCCTGAAGAGGGGCGTGGCATCGTAACGCTCGGGGGGCACGCGATCGATCCGAAACAGAAGCAACAAGTCCTGCACCGGCGTGAGGATTGTGCCGTCAAACAGGAAGACCGGCACCGTCTTGCCCCCTCGATAGCGCAGCTTCTTACACGGCCGCATCATCACCTGCGCGGCCACCGGAGCAATCCCTCGACGTTCGACCTCGTCGAACGAGACCCACTCTGCCTCCTGCCCCCCCACCGGGCGAGTCAGGAAGCTAACATCGGCTCGACTGAGAGAGCGAGCCTTGGACCACGCCTGCCCACGCTGCAGAGACATCTCCGCGGCCCTCAGCAGGCCGCAGAACCCCACCGAGGCACAGGCGCCCGGGCGTTTACAGCCGACA
>JAEMTW010000253.1:0-660 GCA_016462095.1 Thermoleophilia bacterium | reverse complement strand
GAGTCCTTGAGGTCCTGCGTGCGCACCGCCCGCCTCTTGCGCCGAGGCGGCGCGTCTATCACCTTCTCCATGCCCCTAAGCATCTTGCGCACACGCGGCATATTGTACCCGGGCACTGGAGGGCCGTAGAACGAGGTGTGCGCACTGAGCGCCTCCCCAAAGTACTTACGAGCCGTCTCGACCTGAACACGGCGAACGTGCACTAGCCAAACGACGAAGCGGAGGTAATAGCCCTCGATGCGCAGTCGCACCTGTGGCCCATCCGCCAGCTCGCCGTGCTGCTCGGGGGACTCCCCGAGCGCGCGCATGAAGTCCTGCCACCAGATCCACCCCTGCTTGCACCTTCCCTCGGATGTCTGCACCCCGACCGCCAGGTACGCCACAGCGCTGTCCTCGAGCGACTGGTCACGCACCATAGCGAGGTCGTGCTCCCGCCGAGCCGAGGCCCGACGGATGCGAAGCTCCTGCCTGTCGCCCACCGCGAAGGGGCGGGTGTCAGAAGCCACGGGCGCAACGAGCACCCCTGGGCGGGGCTCAGAGGATCTCCCGCCAGTCGACGACATGGAGATCGACGAACTCAAACCCTAACTGGGCCGCCATGGTGGCCACGGCAGCCGGCCCGCCCCGAGTGACGGGGCGAGAACCAATGTCAGCCCACTC
>JAEMTW010000252.1 GCA_016462095.1 Thermoleophilia bacterium | reverse complement strand
CGCAGGCTGGCGGCCGTCCCGCTAACTTCCTCGACGTTGGTGGTGGCGCGAGCGCAGAGAAGATCACGACGGCGCTCGAGATTGTGCTCAGCAACGACAAGGTCAACAGCGTCTTGTTCAACATCTTTGGCGGCATCACGCGCTGCGATGAGGTTGCCAAGGGTCTGCTCAGCGCACTCGAGACAACCGAGATCCGCGCACCGATTGTTGTGCGTCTTGACGGCACGAATGCCGAGGAGGGACGCGCGCTGCTTGCAGAGGCGGCCCGCCCAGAAATCACGGTCGAGAAGACGATGCTCGAGGCCGCAGCGACTGCTGTCCGCCTCGCCAAGGAAGCGAGCTAGCCATGGCCATCATTGCGACCAAGGAAACGCGGCTGGTAGTGCAGGGCATCACCGGCCGCGAGGGCACCTTCCACGCGCTACGCAATCGCGACTATGGCACTAATGTCGTTGCGGGTGTCACGCCGGGTCGTGCCGGACAGGACGTCGAGGGTATCCCGGTCTACGATTCTGTGGCCGATGCCGTGGAGCACCAGGGTGCGAATACGGCGCTCGTAATCGTGCCGCCGCGCTTTGCGGCCGAGGCGATCCTCGAGGCCGCCGAGGCGGGCGTGGCGCAGATCATCTGCATCACCGAGGGCATCCCTGCCCACGACATGCTCGAGGTCTACCACTACGTTCGACCGCGCGGCATTCACTTGCTCGGGCCGAACTGTCCGGGCGCGCTTTCGCCGGGCATCGCCAATATCGGCATCATCCCGGCTGAGATTTTTAAGCCTGGTCCGATCGGCCTGATGTCGCGCTCTGGCACGCTCACGTACCAAATCGGTGGCGAGCTGGCAGCCAAGGGTCTCGGCAACTCGACGATCATCGGCCTTGGTGGCGACTCCGTCATCGGTACGTCGTTCATCGACGCGCTCGACATGTTCCAGGCCGACGACGACACCGAGTACATCGTGATGGTCGGCGAGATTGGTGGCAACGAGGAGGAGAAGGCGGCCGAGGTGATTGCCGAGCGCATCACAAAGCCCGTCGTCGCTTACATCGCCGGCTTCGAGGCGCCTCCGGGCAAGACGATGGGCCATGCAGGCGCGATCATCTCCGGCTCGGCGGGCACGGCTGCCGCCAAGCAAGAGGCGCTCGAAGCCAAGGGCGTCCGCGTCGGCACAAACCCAACCGAGGCCGCCCAGATCATGGCCGACCTAGTGGGTAAGCGCTAAGCCATCCAACTCGAATGTCACAAAGGGGTCAGACCCTTTTGTGACATCCGCTCAAGCTCTAGTTACCACGTATCGCTCTCATGTCACAAAGGGGTCTGACCCCTTTGTGACATTCGGGTCGCGTTGGTGTCGCGCTAGAGCGTGACCAACACCGACGTCGCCTGAGCGTTGTCGGCGGCAGGAAACTCGAAGCCCATCACGGCCGTGCCGCCGAGCGCCTCGGCGAGGCGCTTGAGGGTGTCGGGCCGCGTGCGGTGCTGGCCGCTCTCGATGCGCGAGATCGAGGACGCGGTCGTGCCCATGCGGCGAGCGAGCTCTTCCTGTGTCATACCGAGCGCGCCGCGACGCAAGATCACTGCGGTTGCGAGGTCCCTCATCGGGCGGTAGTAGTCGTTGAGGCGGCGGTATTCGGGGTCCTCTGCGCGTCGCTGCGCAATGTCCCCCTCGACGGTCCTCCCGATCGGGCTGACCCACTTTTTGCTGCTGTTCGCGTTACTCACCATCAGACCACCTTAGCACGCGTGCTAATTCACTTTTTCGAGCGGTTTGCGATTTTCGTGTCGTCCACATACGTTCGCCCAGCCACACCGTCACACCCGCCGCACAACGCCGCACGGATTCGTAGACTGCGAGGCATGGCCACTATCTCCTTTGCACGCGGCGTTCCGTCCGCAGACCTTCTTCCCGTCGACGAGCTCAAGAGCGCGATTGTGCGCGCTATGGACAAGGATGCGACGGGGATGCTGCTCTATGGCGACCCGATGGGGTACATGCCGCTGCGCACGTGGATTGGTGATCGTTGGGGCTTCGATGCGGCTGGCGTCTTCGTCACGAACGGTTCGCTGCAGGCCTTCGCGTTTCTGGCCGAGGTGTTGTTTGCTGGCTCGGGTGGTCGGGCCGCTGTTGAGGCTCCGACCTACGACCGCACGATCCTGACACTGAAGCGTTTCGGTGCGACCGTCGACGCGTATCCGCTGCTCGAGGACGGCATCGACGTCGATGCGCTCGAGGCTGCGATCAAGGCTGGCAAGACGCCCGGGTTGGTCTACATCATCCCGAACTTCCAAAACCCGGCCGGTAATGTGACGACGCTTGCCGTCCGTCAGCGCCTCGTCGACTTGGCGGCCGAGCATGGCTTCTGGATCTTCGAAGACGACCCGTA
>JAEMTW010000251.1 GCA_016462095.1 Thermoleophilia bacterium | reverse complement strand
ACGCCGAGGTTATGCGCAATCAAGAGCACTGCCGCACCCGTCTCCTGGCGTAGTGTCGAGACGAGATCCAGCACCTCGGCCTCAACGGTGGCATCGAGACCGGTCGTGGGCTCGTCGAGAATCAGCAGTTGAGGGTCACAGGCAAGCGCCATCGCGATCACGGCGCGCTGCTGCATGCCGCCCGACAACTGGTAAGGGTAGCGGTCCATCACGCGCTCGGCATCGGCGATCCGGACGCGCCTGAGCGCCTCGATCGCACGTTCGCGCGCCTCGGTCTTCGACGCTCCGAGAACACGGAACGCCTCGGCGACCTGGCCACCGACTTTCAGCGTCGGATTGAGGGATTGCGCCGGATCTTGGTACACCATCGAGACACGGCTCGCTCGCAATTCCTGCAGGCGGCCACCACTCATCCCGATCACGTCCTCCCCCTCGATCAGCGATCGTCCCGCAGTGACGCGTCCGTTCGACGGCAGGTAGTTGACGGCCGCGTACGCCGTCGTCGACTTGCCGCAGCCAGACTCGCCGACGAGACCATATGCCTCACCGGGACGGATCTCGAAAGACACGCCGCGCAGGACAGGGCGCAAAATCCCACGCACGTCGTAGGCGACCTCGAGGTTCTCGACGCTGAGTGCAGCGGTGATGATGGCACTCATGATTCCATCGCCTCCTGCAGAGCATCGGCGAGCAAATTGACAGAGATCACGAGACTCGCGATCGCCACGGCGGGAGCGACCGTGACCCACCAGTACCCGCCAATGATCAGCTGGTACTCATCGGCCACCATCAGACCCCAGTCCGGCGTCGGTGGCTGGATGCCAACACCGAGGAAGGAGAGGGTGGCGATCGTGAAGATCGCGTAACCGATGCGGACGGTGAACTCGACGACAATCGGACCGGTGATGTTCGGCAGAATCTCGAGTCCCATGATGTAGACGCCGTTCTCGCCGCGCAGCTTGGCCGACTGCACGTAATCGTTCTCGCGCTCGGCGAGGACGGCGGCGCGCACGGTGCGCGCGACGATCGGAGTGAAGAGGAGGCCGACGATGATGACCACGGTGACCGTCGAAGGACCAAGCGCTGCGATTGCCAGGAGGCCGACCAGTGCGATCGGCAACGACAGAAACGCCTCGACAAAACGCGACAGCACATCGTCTGTGATGCCTCGGTAGTAGCCCATGATGAGACCAAGCAGCGTGCCGAAGCCCACTCCGATCGCTGCGCAAATCGGTGCTGCGATCAGCACATCGCGCGCTCCGACCATCAGACGCGAAAGCACGTCTCGACCAAGCCGGTCGGTTCCGAGCAGGTGCCCGTCGACGCCAGGCGGGATGTGCCCGTCGAAGTCTTGAACATACGGATCGTACGGTGCGAGGCTCTCGCCGAAGATAGCGCAGATGATCCAGACGGTCAGGATCACCATGCCAATGATCGTTGAGGGATTGCGGAGAAAAGACCGTAGCGTCTCGGTGCGCGCCGAACGACGATCGGCGGCAGTCATGTCGGCCGTCGTGGTGGGCTGATCTGGTGCGGTCGCATCGACGGTGCTCATCCGCCCTCCCCAAGACGCACGCGCGGATTCAGAATCGAGATCAGGATATCGGCCAGCAGGTTCGCCACCATGTAGACGGCGCCGATAATCAGCACACCCGCGGCAAGCACGGGCAGGTCCTTCTCGCGGGCCGAAGAGACGAGCAGCCGACCGAGACCGTTGTAGTTGAAGCTCAACTCAACGGCAAGCAGGCCGCCGAACAGGTAGCCGGTCTGTGTTGCAACCACGGAAATGGTCGGCAGCAGTGCATTGCGAAGTACGTGATGGCGAATCACAACGCGCCGCGGCAGACCTTTCATGATCGCCGTGCGCGTGTAATCCGCCTCGAGTGCCGTAATCACGCCGGCGCGAGCCATGCGCGCGATGTAGCCAAAGTAGACGATCACAAGGGCGAGGATCGGCATCGCCAAGTACCACAGCACGGTCAACGGGCCTGCATCGTCCGGGGGGCGTGCGAGCACAGGAAACAGCGAAAAGTTGACGCCGAGGACCACAATGATGAAGGTCGCCGTCACAAACTCGGGCAGCGACGAGCCGCCGAGGCTGACGGTAACGATGAGGCGATCCCAGATTGAACCGCGTTTGAGTGCCGCGACCACCCCACCGAGGATCGCCAGTGGAACGGTGATCAGCAGCGCCAGCAGCGCCAACTTTGCCGAGTTGAGGAAGGTCGTCTTGATGACCTTGGTGACCGGCTCACGGGTCGTGTACGACTCGCCGAAATCGAGTACCGCGTAGCCCTTCATCTGGTTGAAATATTGCACCACGAGCGGCTTGTCGGTCCCGAGCCGCTGATTCAGTTCGTCGACGGACTCCTGGGGAGCGAACGGTCCGAGGAT
>JAEMTW010000066.1 GCA_016462095.1 Thermoleophilia bacterium | reverse complement strand
GAGATCGTGCATCTTGCCGAGCCATTCGAAGCACCCGCTGGCGGTGGTGCGGTTGCTGCCATTGCCCTGGCTCGCGCTGGTGCGGAGGTTGTCTTCGTGACCGCGCTGGCCAACGATGCCGAGGGTGTGGCGACGCGCGAGCGGATGCTCGCCGAAGGTATCGACCTACGGGTGTCCGAGCGGGCTGGGCGTCAAGCGCGCGCCGTCACGATTCTTGATGACTCGGGCGATCGCACGATCATCGTGTCGCAACCTAATGAGTACCCGCGTGGCGACGACCCGCTCGGCTGGGAGAGTCTCGCCGACTGCTCGGCGGTCTACGCGACCTGTGGCGAGCCCTCAGGTATCGCTGCGGCTCGTGCTGCCGGGTCGCTGGTCTGCTCGGCACGCCAACTCCAGGCCTTGATTGACAGTGGCGTGAAGGCAGATGTGGTCGTGAGCTCGCTGACCGATCGTGGTGAAGAAGTCGACTTTCGCGTACTCGGTAAGCACACGAAGGCGATCGTCCTGACCGACGGTAACCGCGGCGGGCGGTGGATGTCGACGGACGATTCGGGACTGTGGGATGCCGTCTCGCTTCCAGGCGACCCTGTCGATGCGTACGGCGCAGGTGATTGTTTTGCGGCTGGACTGACCTACGGCCTCGGTTTGGGCTTGCCGCTCGCGGCAGCGGTACAGACCGGCGCAGCCTGGGGAGCAGAGACCGTCTGTCGCCGCGGCCCGTACGGCACCGAGCACTAGGGCTCTCGCTGCTACTGGCGTAACCAATGTCCAGAAGGGGTCAGACCCGATCTGGACATTAGTTGACGAGCGAGTTCGTCTAGCGAATGTCCAGATCGGGTCTGACCCCTTCATGACATTGGCGATGCAACCCGAGAGGGCGCCAACGGTGCGCGGCGTGCGAATCTATACAACATGACGCCTCCTATACTGATCTGGCTCCGCCGCGATCTTCGTCTCGACGACTCGCATGCGATTGTGGCTGCGCTGAAATCGGACGCTCCACTCGCCTTCGTCTACGTCTTGGATCCCGCCATGAAGCACCGCGGGGTGGGGCATGCCCAGCTGGGCTTCATCGTCGAGGGCCTCGAGGATCTGCAGTCGCGTCTGGCCGAGCGTGGAGGTGGGCTGATCGTCCGCCGTGGCAACACGGTTCAGCAGCTTGTCGCTGTCGCGACGGAACTCGGGGTGGAACGGGTCTGCGCTAATCGCGATGAGGAGCCGGCCGCGGATGTCGTTGAACGAGCCGCCGAAGCTGCCCTGCGTGGCGTCGGCGTCGAGCTGATGGTGGTGGACGACGAGGTCAACGTCCCGCACGAACTGGTGTTGACCAAGGATGGCAATCCTTGCCGCACCTACTCGGCCTATGCGCGTGGCGTGAGGCGCGTGCTCGCCGAGTTGCCTGCGCCGCCCCACGACTACGACCTCCAGGGGCGACTGTTGGCCACGCCGGCACCGGAGATCCCGAGCGTCGAGACCCTCGTTGGTCGTCCGGTGACGCTGCGCTCCGATCTGGAGGGAGGCGAGACGCACGCTCTTGCGCGCTTGCGCACGTGGCGTGACGAGGGTTTTCTCGCGCGCTACGCCAAAGATCGCGATCTGGTCGCAGAGCCCGACGCCACGTCGCGCCTGTCAGGCTATCTGCGTCAGGGCATGCTTTCGCCGCGCCGCGCGCTGCACGTCGCCGACCGTGCTGGTGCGTCAAAGTACGCGAGTGAGCTGCTCTGGCGGGACTGGTTTAAGTACGTCCTGCATCACCATCCAGATCTCGCGGAGCGGTGCATTGATCCTCGCTACGACCAGATCGAGTGGGTCGGAACCGACGCCCACTTCGACGCCTGGACGCGTGGTGAGACGGGTTTTGGCATGGTCGATGCCGCGATGCGTCAACTACTCGAGACGGGTTCGGTCGCCAACCGCGCACGGATGGTGGCCGCGAGCTTCCTCGTCAAAGACCTCCACATCGACTGGCGCCGCGGTGAACAGTGGTTTCGCACGCACCTGACCGATGGCGATCTCGCTTCCAACGCGGGCTCGTGGCAGTGGGTGGCGGGCACGGGCCTCGACGCGGCACCGTATTTCCGCATCTTCAACCCGACGCTCCAGGAAGAGCGCTTCGATCCGGCGGGCGCCTACGCCGCTCGGTGGGCACCGGACCGTCCAGCGCCGATCGTCGAGCACGCAATCGAGCGCGACAAGACCTTGGCGGCGTATAAGGCAGTAGCGGCGGAGAAGAGCTAGGCGACATTCTGGGCCCGGGCCCAAAATGTCGCTGCGAGTCAGGCGGCTTTAGGTGCAAACAGCTCGGGGTAGAGCCGCACGCACAGCTCTTTCGCCTTGCCGTATTCGGCGTCGGTCAGGTCGCCGTTGAGAAGCGTCCGTAGTTCCTCATCGAACGCGCCGATAAAGCGACCGGCTGCGTCGTTCTGCGTCTCGAGTTCGAGACGAATCTGCGTGGGGCCGAGCGGAAAGCGCAGGCGATCCCAGCAGAGCTCGACGCGGTGGAGGCCCTGGACATAATCGTGCGTGCTGCGTCGATTCTCGAGCTCGCCGATCAATGCGAGCGTAGGAGTGGCGCCCAGCACGCCAGTGACCTTTCCGAGCAAGTTCGCCGCGGTGATCATTTCGAGGATCTCGGCGCCGTCGGCGGGAATATGGTCGACCGGAGCCTCGAGCTCCTCGCGCTCGCGGGCCCGATCGGGCCGTCGCGTCGAGGGACCGTTCCAGGTCAGACTTGGCGTCGGTAGGTTCGACTGGCGTCGCACGCGCAGCGAACACCCGGCGCGCCGCAAATCGAGGTTGCTGGTATCGAAAAACGAATCGCGGATGTCGAACAACTGCGAACCGGCCAAGGCGAAGTTGGCGAGTTCCACGGGCACGATCAAAGGACCGTCGCCGGTGTAGAGATACTGGAGCTCGATTTCCATGCGCTGAGGCCCATTGTTTCATTTGATGCGGCGGACATGGGTCATCAACCCCGTATCATCCGACCAATGCTTGACTCTCTCTCCGACCGACTCGGCGGCGTTCTCGGCGACCTGCGTTCGCGCGGGCGTCTGAGCGAGGACGATGTCAACGCGGCGATCCGCGAGATCCGTCTCGCATTGCTCGAGGCCGACGTCAACTTCGATGTCGTCAAGCAATTCGTCGCAACGGTTAAGGAGCGCGCCCTTGGCTCCGAGGTGTCGGAGAGCCTGACCCCGGGCCAAGAGGTCGTCAAGATCGTTCACGACGAGCTGACGAAGCTGATGGGCGAGGGCTCGTCGAAACTCTCGCTCGCCGGCAACCCAGCCGTGATCCTCGTCTGCGGTCTCCAGGGTTCCGGCAAGACGACGACCTGTGCGAAGCTCGCCAAGTTGATTGCCAAGCAGGGCAAGAAGCCCGCGTTGGTGGCCTGCGACGTCTATCGACCCGCGGCGATCCAGCAGCTCGTCACCGTCGGCACGGAGGCCGGTGTACCCGTCTACGAGCGTGGCACTGAGCTGGATCCGGTCGAGATCGCGAAGTGGGGCATCCAGCAGGCCAAGGAGCAGGGCCGCGATGTTGTGATCGTCGATACCGCGGGTCGGCTGACGGTCGACAAAGAATTGATGGGCGAGCTCGTCAAGATCCGCGATGCGGTCCGCCCGACCGACACGCTGCTGGTGCTCGACAGCATGACCGGCCAGGACGCGGTCGTGACGGCGCAAAATTTCCAGGCCGCGATTGCCTTCGACGGTCTGATCTTGACGAAGCTCGACGGCGATGCGCGTGGTGGCGCGGCGCTCTCGGTGCGGGCGATTACGGGCGTGCCGATCAAGGTCATCACGACGGGCGAGAAGATCGATCAGATTGAGGAGTTCCATCCGGAGCGTCTCGCCTCGCGCATCCTCGGCATGGGCGACGTCCTGAGCCTGATCGAGAAGGCCGAAGAGTTCGTCGATAAGGACAAGGCCGAGGAGCTCGAGCGCAAGATGCGCAAGGCCGAGTTTGGTCTCGACGACATGCTCGACCAGCTCAATTCGATTCGTAAGATGGGTTCGCTCTCTTCGGTGCTCGGCATGTTGCCGGGCGTCGGCAAGCAGTTGAAGAACGCCAACATCGATGATGGACAACTCGATCGCGTCGAGGCGATCATCCTCTCAATGACGATGCAGGAGCGCAAAAACCCTTCGGTCATCAATGGTTCGCGTCGCGCGCGCATCGCTGCCGGCTCGGGCGTGACGGTCCAGCAGGTCAACGAATTGCTCAAGCAATACGAGCAGATGAAGAAGATGATGAAGCAGATGGCGAACGGAAAGAAGCCAAAAATGCCGATGCTGCCGCCTAATATGCAAGGGAAGATGTAGGATCCCGCCGTGGTCAAAATTCGTCTCTCCCGCTTTGGGTCCAAGAAGAACCCCATCTACCGCGTCGTCGTCACCGACGATGCCTCGCCGCGCGATGGCCGCGCGATCGAGTCGATTGGGCGTTACAACCCTCAGCTCGAGCCATCGTTGATCGAAATTGACGAGGCTCGCGCCAAGCATTGGCTCAGCAAGGGCGCTCAGCCTTCGCAGCCCGTCTATCGCCTGCTGCAAAAGCAAGGCATCATTTAGCCGATGGGGGTCGAGCCCCCGAAGGACGTTCGGGAGCTGTGCGAGTACCTCGTACTCGGCCTGGTCGATGAACCCGACGCTGTCAAGGTGACGGTCGAGATGACGGATGAGGCGATCGTGCTGCGCATTGTCGTGGCGCCGGAGGATCGCGGCAAGGTGATTGGCCGTGGCGGTCGTGTCGTGCGAGCGATTCGTTCGGTCGTGCGCGCAGGTGCCGTCAAGAGCGGTCGTCGTGTACTCGTCGAGGTTGACGAGTCGCCTGCTGCTCAACCCGCATGAGCGACGCCTTTCCGTGGCGCCCTGAGCGCGTGCGTGTCGGTACGGTCGGCAAGCCGCACGGACTGGATGGCTCCTTTCGTGTGGCCGACCCGTGTGGTTGGTGGGATTTTCCGCAGAACAGCGTGGTGCTTGTCAATGGCACCGAGCGTACGGTCTCGCGGAGTCGTGGCGACGAGCTGGCGCCGCTGATCAACCTCGCTGGCGCTGCCGATCGCTCGGCCTGTGAGGCACTGCGTGGCGCACCGCTCGAGTTGCCGCGGGCGGCGTTGCCTGAGCCAGACAACGATGCCTACTTCCGCTTCGATCTAATCGGCTGCACGATCGAGTACGCCGACGGCACAGCGCTGGGCGAGATCACGGCTGTCGAGGACGGTGTCGCGCACGACACGCTTCTGATCGGCGAGGCGCGTGTCCCGTTTGTCGCGGCTGTCGTACCGACCGTCGATATCACGGGGCGTCGCTTGGTGTTGATCGAGGGCTTCGAGATCGAGCCCGTCGAGTAGAGCCACTACCTTGGCCTAACCGTCATCATGTGCGGATGCTCTCCCTCGACATCCTGACGCTCTTTCCCGCCTGGTTCGACTGGCTGGGTGACGAGCGGCATATCAAGAACGCGTTGGACGGCGAGCTCGCGCTCGGCATCCACGACATGCGCACCTACAGCGACCTGCCGCACCACGCCGTCGACGACACGCCGTATGGCGGCGGGGCAGGCATGGTGGTGCGCGTGGACACGACGGTCGCGGCCGTTGAGGGCGTCTATGGGCAGCCGCTCGATGACGTGCGCAAGGAGCGCCGCATCATTGCGCTCGACGCGCGCGGACGGCGGTTTGACGACGCGTATTCGCGCGAGCTCGCCGGTGCGGGTGCAATCACGCTGCTCTGTGGGCGCTATGAGGGCTTCGATCAGCGCGTGCTCGATCACGTGGCCACGGAGACGCTCTCGCTTGGCCCGTACGTGCTGGCGGGTGGAGAGGTGGCGGCGATGGTGGTGGTCGATGCCGTGACGCGACACCTGCCCGGCGCGCTGGGACACGACGAGTCGGCGGAAGAGGAGTCGTTTGCGCCTGCGCTAGACGGTCTGCCCGAGTATCCGCACTACACCCGGCCACTCGAGTTTCGCGGCTGGGAGGTGCCGGAGATCCTCCGTTCCGGCGATCATGGCCGCATCGCGGCCTGGCGGCGCGAGCAATCCGAGCAATCCGAGCGTGGATCAGCTTCCTAATGGGGTCAGACCCTTTTAGGAAGTTAGCGGCCGGGGGGTTGTTTGGTTGGTTGATTCAGCTTCCTATTGGGGTCAGACCCTTTTAGGAAGTTAGAGGCCGCTCGATTGCTCGGTTACGTGATCCGACTTCCTAAAAGGGTCTGACCCCAATAGGAAGCTGAGCCAGACGACGGGTACCTGCGGGGTTGAAGGACGATCTGGGGTAGGATCCCCGCCGGTATGAACATTGTCGAAGAGATCGAAGCAGCACAGCGCCGGGATGTCCCTCAGTTCAAAGCTGGGGACTCCGTCAAGGTCCATTTCCGCGTGATTGAGGGCAACCGCCAGCGCGTTCAGGTCTTTGAGGGCGTCTGCATCAAGCGCCATGGCCACGGCGCACGCGAGACCTTCACGGTCCGCAAGCAGTCGTTTGGTGTCGGCGTCGAGCGTACCTTCCCGCTGCATTCCCCCAAGATCGACAAGATCGATGTGGGCGCAATCGGGATGGTTCGCCGCGCGAAGTTGTACTACCTGCGCGACAAGGTCGGCAAGCAGGCGCGCATCCGCGAGAAGCTCCAGTAGGCACGTGCCACGACCGCGTGCGCGCGTCGTAGTATGAGGTTCACGTGGCATCGCTGAATGACTTCCGTAAGCACCCGGTCGTCGACCTGGTGCTCACCGTCGCCGTGGCGATTGGTATCGCCTATCTCGTCCAGGCCTTCATCGTCAAGCCGTACCGTGTGCCGTCGGGTTCGATGGAGCCGACGATCGCAATCGGTGAGCGCATCATCGCCGCTCGCTTCTCGTTCCGCTTCTCCGACCCGAGCCGCGAACAGATCATCGTCTTCCACCCGAATGGCGTGGGTGCGGACGTCTATGACACGGACACGGCCTCTGATGAGACGTTCGTCAAGCGGCTGATTGGCATGCCGGGCGAGACGATTGGCGCCATTGGCGGCGAGCTCTATATCTGCTCCGGCAAGGGCCCCACGGAGGGTCAGGCCGTCAAGAGCACGCCGGGCTGCGCATTCCCAGCTCAGTCGTTTGTTTCGAGCCCGCAAGACGACTTCGGTCCGACCACGATTCCGGCGGATCGCTACTTCATGATGGGTGATAACCGTGCCGACTCTGATGACTCCCGCAACTGGGGACCGATTACGCGTGACCAGATGATTGGTCTCGCGTTTATGTCGTACTGGCCGCCCAGCCGCATTTCGATCTGGTAACCGATGGCAGCGAGCGAGCCCCGACAGCGGCGCCGCAACCGGCTGAAGCGTGCGCCGCGCCTGCTCTGGCTGGCCGGTTGGGCGCGTTGGCCACGTCCGTTGGTGGGGTTGTTGCTCGTCGTCGTGTTTCTGCTGGCAGCGGTTGTCTGGCCACCATTCGTGTGGGTCGCCGCGTTCGTCTGGGGAGTATGGGCGGCAGCTGTAGTGCTGGACGCAGGATTGCGACGCTCGCAGGGTGTGATCGCGGCGATCATCGCGATCATCTTTGGCCCGCTCGGTGTCTGTCTCGTGATGTGGAGTCGTCGGCGCGCAATTCGTAAGGTGCCCGACGATGGGCTGTCTTGGCCGATGGGGTATGCGGTCGTCGCGCTGCTCGCGGGATTTGTCTTGAGCGCCTTAATGATGGGCATTGTCTTGCGGGAGGCACCTCATGGTGTGGATGTGCCGCGCGCGGCGATGGGGGATCGCCTCATGGCCGGCGACCGTGTGCTGGTCGTCCCGACGCGGCTTGCTCCTGTCGGACGAGGCGATGTCGTGGCGGTCGATCGTTTTGAGGGTGTCGATGCGGCACTCAGTTCGTCGGGTGGGATCGCTGGTGTCGGTCGGATCATTGGCTCTGCGGGCGAGGTGATCGGGGCGATCGATGGCGCCCTGTATATCTGCAAGAAGCTGCCAGATGCGGCAGTCGGGCTGCAGCCAGAGGATGAATGTTCGACGCCGTCCGAGCTGAGGTATCTACGCACGCCAACGCCCGATTTCGGACCGATTCGGATTCCGCCCGGCACGGTCTGGGTGATGTCGGACGACCGCGCGGGTGCGCTGATCGACTCGCGCGTGTACGGCGCGGTGCCCGAGCAGGCGCTGATGGGTCGCGTGGTGGCGGTGCTGACACCGCTGTCGCGCATCGGCATCCTCTAGCGCGTAACGCGAGCCAAGCTGCGCGTTTTGGGCGCCGACGGAACGGCTAGTCTCGGGGCATGGCTGCTCCCGCACGCAATCGAACTCCCGGGCTGGCACTCCTCGCGCACGATCGCGCGTTGGGTCAGCGCTTCGTGGCAGGAGTCGACGAGGCTGGGCGTGGTGCCTTGGCGGGGCCGCTCGTGGCCGCTGCGGTGCTGCTGGAACCGGGCGCTCTTGGCGCGGAGGAGCAGGCCCTGCTGATGCGCCTGAACGATTCGAAAAAGGTCTCTGCCAGCGTGCGTGACGAACTCGTATTGGTGATTGGCGCCGTTGCGTTGAGCATTGCCGTCGTCGCAGTTGCCAGCACGGAGATCGACGAACATGGCATCCAAGCCGCCAACCTAGGTGGGCTGAGTCGCGCTCTCGACCTGTTGGCCGCGCCCGCGGGAGCCGCGTTGCTGGTCGACGGCTTCGCGCTGCCAATGCAGGAACGCGCCCATCGGCAACTCGTCAAGGGCGACGCGACGAGCGCGGCGATTGCGGCTGCCTCGATTGTGGCCAAGACGACGCGCGATCGTGTGATGGAGGGTCTCGACGTGGAGTCGCCGGGCTACGGCTTTGCGGCCCACGCGGGATACGGGACAGCGTTGCATCGAGAGGCCATCACGCGACTGGGGCCCTGTCATGTGCATCGCTTCTCGTTTGCTCCAATCGCTATCGCTGCGTAGATCACCTGCACAGGCGGGGCGCGATGGCGAGCGTGTCGCGGCGCTGCTGTATCTCTG
>JAEMTW010000065.1 GCA_016462095.1 Thermoleophilia bacterium | reverse complement strand
CGATCCACCCGAAGAACCTCTGGCTGAAGGACGAGCCAAAGTCGCACGCCGAGGTTGACGAGGTCTACCGCGACAACATCCGTCGCCTACAGAAGCGCGGCTCCTGGACCCCACCCTTTACGAAGCACGAGGGCGCCCGCTACGTCCCCGCCGTGCCGGGCGATCCAGGCGAGGCGTGGGAGACGATCAAGGCCGAGCTGTGGGACGCGGAGTAGACTGCGCCGGATAGTTACTGCCTTTGTTCTGACCAACGTCGAACGTGGCCGACTGGCCGACCTCGTCACCTCCGGCCTGCTCTCGATCGAAGGCATCGCCCGCACCGAGACGCTGCCGGCGTTCCGCGCCTACTCGCGCCACGATCTCGACGCGATGTTCGAGCTCGGCGAGAACTGACTCTCGGCACCAATGTCCAGAAGGGGTCAGACCCGATCTAGACATTTGATCGACGAGCTCGCTCGTCAGCCAATGTCCAGAAGGGGTCTGACCCCTTCTGGACATTGGTGGACTAGATGAGGCGGCCGGCGTCGACGACGACGGTGCCGTCGAGCGTGACGGTGCAGTGACGCATCGGGAAGTCGAAGTGGCCGCGCGTGAAACGGCCGGCGTTTTCGTTGGCACCCGTCGAGAAGAGGAAGTTACCCTCGAAGGCGCGCAACTCGAGGCCGTTCGTGTCGGCCTTATCGACCATCACCAGCGAGTCCCAACGCGCAGCCGGATTCATACCCCAGCCAACGTGGCTCACGGCGTAGGCCTCTGCTTCGGCGAACGCTGAGAGGTACGACCGCAGCAAGTCCGAGTCGACGCTGTCGCCGGCGATGTTCGTTATGCGATCGCCCGCGATCGTCAACGTGACGGTCTCGCGGAGATACTCCTTGAAGGTCAGGTTCGCATCGCCTGGCGCCAGCACGAGGGTGCCCTCGACGGAGCCCGCAGCGGGAAATGCGACAACGAGTCCACCCGGCCAGTGCGCGATCGTGCCCGGCCCATCCGTGGCGCCCCACGAGCCAGCGGTGAAGGCACCCGCCAATTGAATGCGTAGATCTGTACCTGCGGCCGAGGTGACCCGCATCTCGGTGGCAGCACGCATCGTCGCGAGCCCGGCGAGCACTCGACGCTTGAGCGTGCCGTCGTCGGGTGCGTAGCGCTCGAACGCCTCCGGCAGCTCGTTCGCGATCATCAGGACGCGCGTTCCAGCGCTGAGGATTGTCGGGAGCTCCGGCGCATGCAAAAGGCCTTCGACGGTGCAGTCGATCACGAGCTCGGCGGCGCAGAGGGCCGCGATCGTCGCTGGGTTGCCCTGCAGCGCCACACAGGCCCCGGTCGAGCGAATTGCCACCGGACCAGGGTTCGCGGGAGTGGGAACAACCACGTCAAGGACGAGCCCGCCAAGGTCTTCCGCGGCCAGCCGTGCGGTCTCGACCAGCGCGTTGCGACTCGTCGATTCGCTCAAGACGACCACGGTCTCGCCGGCCGTCAACGAACAGGCACGCAGCTGCTGACGAAAGACATCGAAGGTGCGGTGCTCCATTAGTTCAACTCCTTTGCCTGCAGATGGTCACCGATCAAGGCCGCAACTGCCAGCGGTGCCTCGAATGGCGTCAGATGTCCTGCCGCCGGAAGCACGTGGAGTTCGGCACCCGCGATGCCATCAGCCAGTGTCTGCGCATAGGCCAGCGGCGTCTCTTCGTCGAGCTCGCCCACCAGCACCAGCGTCGGTACGGAGAGCTCCTTGAGACGAATGCGCACGTCGTGCGCTGGCAGTGCCGCGATCGTCTGCATCAGCCCAGCGATTGGAACCCGCAACATCGATTGGACGGCGAGCGCGACAGCCGCCGGGTCTGGGTCGGGGGCCATCACGCCACGCAGGACCGGCTCGGCGAAGTCCTCGATCTGGGCGCCTGCGAGTAGCGGCGCCAACCTCGCCGCCTGCCACTCGTCGGGATCGGTGCCGTCCAAGCCGAAGGCGGGACTCGTATCGACAAGCACCAGAGACCGGACCACGGCGGGGTGACGCAACGCGAGCTGCAACGCGACCATGCCGCCCATCGACATCCCAACCACATGTGCCGAGCCGCCAAGTTCGACGATCAGACCAGCGGCGGCATCGGCAGCCGCCTCCAGGCTGAAATGCTCAAGGGGCATTGACGCGCCGTAGCCAGGCATGTCCCAGGCGACGCAGCGATAGCCGGTTGCAAGCGGTCGCATCACCGCATCCCAACCCGTCCGCGTCATCCCCAGACCGTGCAAAAACAGCACGGTCTCGCCCTCCCCGAGCTCGCGCCAGGCAATCGGCGTGGCATCGACGTCGCGCAACTCTACGTCTACTGCTCGTCGTCAGGAAAGATCGCGTGCCGCCCGAGGCGATGCAGGCAAACCTCGGCGCTCCACGGCAGCATCGTCGAACCACAACGTGCGTCGCGGTAGTACTGCTCGAGACGAAAATCCTTCAGCAGCGACAGCCCACCACAGACTCGGATCGCCAGCGATGCAACCTCAGGAGCAGTCTCCATGACGGTGTACGAGGCAGCCAGAGCGCGACGCAACATCTCTGGCGTCGGGTCGACGCGCGCCTCATCGCAGACCCGATCAAACAGTGCGCGACTGCGCTCGTACATGATCTGCAGCTCGGCCCAGCCCTGCTGCTTCTGTGGCACCTCGCGGCGCGACGTGATGCCGGGTGGTGCCTGCGACGAAAGGTACTCCTGGACGAAATCGATCACGGCCTTCGTCAAGCCCATATACGCGGGCGTCAACGTCATGTAGACGTACGACCAGCGCTCGGCCAGCTGGTTGTAGAGACCCGGCGGCAAGAGGACCGCGCTATCGGGTGCGAAGGCATCCTTGAACATGAGTGTGCGAGACACCGTGCCACGCATGCCAAGCGGATCCCAATCGCCAACGATCTCGACTCCCGGATCATCCGCAGAGACGGCAAGAAAGAGAATCTCGTCCTCGCTCGTCTCGACGCAGGTGATGTTGTAATCCGTCGCCGCACCGGATAACGAGGCAAAGATCTTCTTGCCGTTGATCAGGTAGCCACCCTCGACGCGGGTGGCAGTCGTCGCAAAACCACGCGTGGCGCCTTGGGCAATCCCCTCGGAGAGGGGCTGCGACTGCATCGCGCCCTCCTCAAGAATGCGTCGGTACAGCTCGGCACGTGTCGTCTCGTGCGTCGCGCGATGCGCGTCACTCATGTCAAGATCATCGGCGGCAATGCCTGTCCACAGCACCGTCTGCGTGTGCATGTTGAAGGTCAGGGCAGTCATCGGGCAATAGGCACCGATCGCCGCACCAATCTGCATGTAATCGTTGAAGCTCGCCCCTAGACCGCCATACCGCGTCGGGATGCAGAGTCCGTAGAACCCGGCAGCGTAGAGATCGGCGAAGTTCTCGAACGGAAACGATGCCTCGCGGTCATAGCGCGGCGCTCGCTCACGGAAGGCCGGTCCAAGCTCGTCGACGATGGCAAGCAGGCGCTCGCGGCGCTCGGGGTCGACCACTGGATCTGCCTGGATTGCCATCTTGAGTCTCCCATCGCCGAACGAGCACAGGGTACGCGAACAGCTCCCAAAACGAAAAAGGGGCCCGGGACCGAAGTCCCGAGCCCCGCGTTCGACGAGCCTTAGACCGTCTTGTTGCGCAGACGACCCATCTGATTGAGGATCAGCATCACCACGACACCACCAAGCAGCCAGAGCGCGGCAACCCACCAGATGCGGTTGTACGTGGGAACATCCGCGAACTGCACGATCACGCCGTAGATGGCGCCAATCGAGACGAGGCCGCCGACGATACCGGCGAGTGCCAGCAGACCCTGCGATTCGCCGGGCATGCCCTTGAAGGCAGCAACACAGATCGCGATGTAGACCGCGACGAGCATGAAGCCGCCGAACGTGGCGAGCCAGTTAAACATCGGGAACCATTGACCCGGATCCATCTCACCGACCGTCATCAAGCCATTCGTGGCAGCGATGATGATGATCAAGATGATCGAGGCAACCGCGAGTGCAGTCGAGGCAATCCACGGTGTCTTGTACTTCGGATGCACCGAAGCAAGCACCTTGGGCAGGCGACCGTCTCGGGCCAGGGCGAAGACGCCACGGCTCGAGCCGACTGCCGTACCGAGGCCGACGGCCGCAATGTCGATCACGACAATCCACTGGACCAGTTCGCCGAAGTTGGTGCTACCGAAGCGAGGATCGGCCGCCAGCGAATAGAGCGGCGGAAATGCTGCCAGCCAGTCCTGCACGGAAAGACCAAAGCCAACCGCTTGGGCGTACGTGACGATGATGTAGAAAATGCCGACGGCAATGCACGAGCCGAAGATCGCGAGCGGTAGGTGCTTGCGCGGATTCTTTGTCTCCTCGGCGAGGTTCGCAGAGCTCTCGAAACCGATGAACATGATCACGGCATAGAGCACTCCGAAGAAGATGCCATTCCAGCCTTGGTCAGAGGAGCTCGGATTGAACGGCGCGCCACTCAGGCCACCGTCGCCACTGACCTTGATGATCACCCAGATCGAGAAGGCAAGGATGATCAGGAACGAACCGAGGCCGAGCACAAGCTGCACCCGTGTCGAGATCGCTACGCCGCGAATCATCATCGCCGCAGCGACGACCCAGAACGCAATTGAGTACCAGAACCACTCCAACTCGACGCCGTGGTTGAAGAACAGCGTGTCGTGCAAGAAGCCACCGAACGCGAGCCCGATTGCCAGGGTTAGCGCGATCACACCGCCGTAGTAGACCCAGCCGGCGACAAAGCCGATCCGCTCACCGAAGGCTTCGGTGACGTAGTCGTACAGCGAACCAGCAGCGTGGATGCGACGTGCAAAGCGCGAGATGATCCACGCCACCGCACACATGCCAATCATCGCGATGATGATTGAAACGGGGCTGGCGATGCCAGCCCCCTTGCCGTTGAGCGATGCTCCGACGATCGTTGGGATGAAGAACGCGGCAGCAAAGACGGGTCCAATAAACCCGATCGACTGCGCGATCACATCAAGGAGGGTGAGATTGCCCTTACCGAGCTTCTCCCCTCCGCCTACTTGCGCTCCCATGGTCTCTCCCCCTGGAATCACTCGTTACCGAGTAAATGGTGTCCTGTTACGGACCTTGTCGGTGATCTTCGCCGTTGCGTCGGACGACTCCTGCCGTCACGAGGTGGTTTGGGTTCCATCCCGACACGTGATTGGATACAATATCCAGATGACGGATGCGTTCAGAGTCGTTTCGAGTGGCCTCGCTCCCGTACGATGCCTGCCGAAGACCGCAATGCACAATCCTCTCACCACTCCCCCAACTGAGGACCACCGCTGATGCAACGCGCTCGCATTCTCCACAACCTGTCCCCCCACTGGGGGACCGTCATCGACGGCGCCGTCGAGCTGGATTCTGGCGATGCAGTAGCGGTTGAGCAGGCCTGCTGGTTGGCGCCAGCCGAGCCGTCCAAGATCCTCGCCGTTCACCTGACGTACCAGTCCCGACTGACCGAGTACCAGGCCAAGACGCCCACCGAGCCGTCCTATTTCATGAAGCCGCCGACCACGCTCAACGGTCATCTTGGCGAGGTTCGCCGACCGCATGGCACCCGCTTTCTCAACTATGAGGGCGAGATCGCCGTCATCGTTGGCCGCGAAATGAAGGGCGTCAAGCCCGAGCAGGTGCACGAGTACGTGGCCGGTTTTGCACCTGCGAACGATGTTGGACTCCACGATTTTCGCCACGCCGATCGCGGCTCGATGCTGCGCGTCAAGGGCCAGGATGGCTTTCTTCCGCTCGGCCCGGTGATGGTGACGGCCGACGAGTGGACTCCCGACCAGGGCTTCACGCTCACCACGCGCATCAATGGTGAGGTTGTCCAGCGAGGCGACCAAGACGATCTGATCTGGGACTATCGCTACCAATTGGCCGACCTCTGTCGCGTGATCACCCTCATGCCAGGCGACATCGTGTTGACCGGAACGCCCGCCAACTCCCGGCCAATGGCCGTCGGCGACGTCGTTGAGGTCGAGATCGAAGGACTTCCTGTGCTGCGCAACACAGTGGTCGATTGGGATGTAGACCTGCGCGGCCCCGGCGATCAGCCCGAGACCTCGGCGAATACGCTGCACGTCGCACTCGCGATCCCAGAAGACGAGGCCGAGCGGCGCGTTGCCGCCGGAGAGGTGGACTGATGAGCATCCAGCTGCACGACCTGCACCACGCCTGTCTGCGCGTGCTCGACATCGACGAAGCCGCTGCGCGTTGGTCGATCCAGTTTGGCTTGACGGTGGTCGCCAAGGAGCGCGGACGGGCGCTGCTCGCGTGCGATTCTGAGGACTACTGCCTCGAGCTCGTCGAGGATCGCGAAGCCGATCACGACCACACCGGCTGGGAACTCGCCGCCGACTGTTCGCTCGAGACCGCGGCTGCCCACCTCGATGCCTGCGGTGTGCACTTCGACCGCGAGGCAGATGGCTCGCTGCGTTTTGTGGATCCTTCGGGCGGCGGCGTTCAGCTGGTTCCCCACCGAGAGCGCCTCGCGGCAGAGCTCCTGCCGCCACCCGGTCGCCGCACGAGCACCTTGCCGGGTTTCCATCCTCGCAAGCTCGGTCACGTCAATGTGCTTGCCCCGAACATGGCGGAGATGACGGCGTTCTACGTCGACGTCCTCGGCATGGACATCTCGGATTTTCTTGGCGAGGCTGGGATTTGGTTTCACCTCCACGCCGAGCATCACCAGATGGCGATCGTCGGCATGGGGCCCGCGCACTTCCATCACATCGCCTTCGATATTGTCGATTGGGGCCAGCTGCGCATCTTCCTCGACCATCTTGGTCGTCACGGTCGCTGGCTTGGCTGGGGACCCGTGCGCCATGGCCTCGCACAGAATCTCTGCGCGTACGTGCGGATCCCCGAGGAGAACCTCTTCGTCGAGCTCTACTGCGACATGGAGATCCTGCGCCTGCCCCACACCCCCCGCGAGTGGTCGGACGACCCCTTCGGATCCAACACCTGGGGCATCCTGCCGCCACGCTCGTACTTCCGCTTCGACGATGCCGCAGTAGATTCGGAGCGACATCAGCGCGAGGCCCAGGGCATTCCCCTACCACCGGCCGAACCATCGTGAGCTTGCCGACATCGAATGGAGCCCAGTCATGAGTGACAGCTACAGCCTCCCGCTCTCGCCCGAGGGGCGCGCAAACCTCGTACCGCCACCGCCGTGGCATTACGTTGGCGACTTCGTTGTTGTCGACTACTGGGCCGACCCCGCCGCCGTTGCCGCCGTCCTCCCGCCTGGCATTGAGCCACTGACTGAGGACGCTGGGCGCGCCGCGGTGATCTTTGCCGACTGGCAGTCCTGCACGACCGATCAGAACGAGTTGATCGACCCCGCTCGCAGCCAGTACAAAGAGGCCTTTATCGTCGTCAATGGCACGCTCGATGGCGAGGCTGTTACGACCTGTCCGTACATCTGGGTGGATCGCGATTTCGCCTTGATGCGCGGCTGGATCCAGGGCTTTCCGAAGAAGCTTGGCTCGGTCTGGATGACGCGAGCCTTTGGCCTTGGCGCCTTGGCCGATCCGGCAATTGCCGCCGGCTCGACCTTTGGCTGCACGATGGCGGCAAACGATCGTCGCCTGATTGAGGCCACCGTCAAGCTGACGGGCGAGAGTGGCGGTGGGCCGTTTCACAATGCGCCACCGCTCGTCAATCGCCGGCACTTTCCACGCCTCGCCGCAGGGCAGCATCAGAACCCAGCGGTCCACGAACTGGTGCGTGCTCTCAGTCGTGATCGTTCGATCTCAGCAATCTGGGAAGGCGACGCAACGCTCAACTTTGGCGCTGCACCCAACGAGGAACACACGTCGCTGGCACCCGTCAAGCTCGGCAAGGGGTATCGCTTTACCTTCGCCTATACCGTCGATGACCTCGAGACGATTGCGGACCTGCGGAGCGGCGAGTGAGCGCACGCGTCGAGGTTCATGGGCACACCGTCTCGCCCGAGCACTACATCGACGGCGCCCGGGTCGGTAGCCCCACCACCTTCGAGGACCGGTCTCCGATCGACGGCTCGCTGCTCGCAAACGTCTGTCGCGGCGACGCCGCCACCGCGGATGCTGCGATCGGTGCCGCTGTTCGTGCCTTTCCAGCCTGGTCTGCTCTGGGTCCTGAGGGGCGCGCGCCCTATCTTCATCGCCTCGCCGAGCTGATCGACGCCCACGTCGACCACATCGCCGAGGTCGAGTGCTGGGACATGGCGATGCTCGAGCGTTCGCTGAAGGCCCGCGTAATCGGCCGCGGCGCCCGCAACTTCCGAGCCTACGCCGACCTCTCGTGCGAGTACGAAGAGCGACTCTGGCAGTCGAATGGGACCACGAACCGCGTCGTGCGCAATTCGAGCGGCCCGGCCGTCGTGATTACCCCGTGGAACGCGCCCTTCATGCTCTCGACATGGAAGACCGCTCCCGCGCTGGCGGCAGGCTGCACCGTGGTGCTCAAGCCCGCTGAGTGGTCTCCCCTTTCGTGCTCGATGCTGTTCGACCTCGTCGACCAAGCGGGCTTCCCACCCGGCGTCTTCAATCTCGTCCAGGGCATCGGCGAAGAGGTTGGCGCAGCCCTCGTCGCAGACACCCGCGTACGGCGCCTCAGCTTTACTGGCTCGCCCGAGACCGCTCGCCATATTGGCCACGCGGGCGCCGAGAACATCGTGCCGTTTACGGCCGAGCTCGGTGGCAAAAATCCGTTCCTCGTCTTCGCCGATGCCGATCTTGACGCCGCAGCCGCCAAGGCTGCGTTGCAGTACGACGATGCGGGCCAGGTCTGCCTCTCGGGCACCCGCCTCTTGGTCGAAGAGTCTGTTGCCGACGACTTTCTTGCCCGCTTCCATGCTCAGGTCGATCGCCACGTCCTCGGCGATCCCCACGACGAGGCGACGACGATCAGTCCGCTGATCCACCCCGATCACCTCGCACGCGTCAGTGGCTTCG
>JAEMTW010000064.1 GCA_016462095.1 Thermoleophilia bacterium | reverse complement strand
GCTGTAGAAGGACGTCTCGCCCTCGGGCAAATCTGTGAAGCGCGAGACGAGGCTGGCAGCAAGGGCAACGAAGCCAAACTGGACAACGAGCGGCAGCGAAAGCAGAAGCCAGAGGGTCAGTCCGCGCCGCGGCTCCGGCGCACTCATCCGGCAGAGACCGGTGCCGAGTGGAGATCGTCGGCAAGGGCCTGGAGCGCGCCAGGAAGAGCAGCGTCGATGGGAAAGCCAGTCATTGGCAGTGGCACGATGCGACCGTCCTTGACGGCGGGGACGGCAGCGAGCTCGGGATAGCCTTGCAGTGAGGTCAAGGTGCTTCCGCCGGGCTGCAGCGAGACCCAGGCCGTGACATCGAGGCCAAGGGCAGCGGCCAGATTGAGTGGCTGATCGACCGTCACGACGTTGGTGCCGCCCGCAGCCGCAACAGCAAGGCTTGCGGGATTCGTCGGGCCGTACGCGGTAAAGCCGCGCCCCTCAAGCAGCACCCGAACCGGCTGCTCCGTCGCCAGCTGTGCGGCGAGCGTGGCCAATCCCGCCGCGACTGTTTTAGCGATGACCGCTGCCTCGGGACCCTTGCCGACGACGAGCCCAAGCTGGGTGATCGTGGTGGGAGCGCTCGTGAGGGGGTCGGCTCCGTAGTGGTAGATCGGCACAGTCGTTGTCTCGGCCAGGGCCTGAAGCACGGCAGGCTCGAGGTTGGCGGGCACGATTACGAGCGCTGTGCTCGGATCTGCAGCGTCACTCGAAAGGCTCGCCGCGGTCGCAGTCACCGTCTCCGCACGCAGGCCGAGGTCGTGGAGGATGGCGGTAGCGCCAGCGTCGAACGACACGATGCGAAGCGGAGGAGCGGCCAGCGTGACCGTCTGGCCGGCCGCATCCACCGCTTGGCTCGGAAATGCGGCGCCGGCTCCGGTTGGCTCGGACTTGACGCCGCAGCCAGCCAGCGCGATCGCGACAAGCGCAGTACCAGCAAGGAGCCCAAGTCGACGCACGCTTCGCATGGTACCGCTGGGTGGGGCAGGACAGGTTTCGGGGCTGACGAACAGGCAGACGGCATGGTCTGTTTCGCTCTCACCTCTCACCACGTAAGCCCGCGCTCTGCAGGTGACGGCCGCGAAAAACTCGGTGATAGCGTGCGAGTCGTGAAGTCTTCGTATTTTCTGAGCCCAAAGCAGCGTGCGACGCATGCCTGAACCGATCGGCAAGGGCGCCTCGCGGCGCAAACGCAACAAAGCGCAGCGCCGCACAACGGGGCGGCGCAGCGCATTCGCCACCGCCTTCATCGTGCTCGCGGTGGCGTCATCGCTGATCGCAGGGCTCCTGCTGTTTGGCGCCGCACGGTACCTTGGCGACATCCCGACGCTGAGCGCGATCAAGGCGCGCGAAATTGGTGCGAACAGCACCGTCTACGCCGATAACGGCGCGAGCCTGGGCGTGCTCGCCAACGACGAGAATCGCCAGCCTGTCAAGAGCGATCAGATCTCCCCTTGGATCAAGAAGAGTACCGTGGCGATCGAGGATCGACGGTTCTATGAGCACGGCGGCGTCGACCCACAAGGCATCTCGCGCGCCCTGATCTCTAACCTCGCTGCGGGGAGCATCGTGCAGGGCGGCTCGACGCTGACGCAGCAGCTGATTTCGCAGATCTACATCGTCAAGCAGCGCACCTTTGACCGCAAGATTCGCGAGGCCCTCCTGGCCGTCCAGCTGGAAGATCGCTTCTCGAAAGACGAGATCCTGACGGCCTATCTCAACACCGTCTTCTACGGCAACAATGCCTATGGAGTAGAAGCGGCAGCCCAGACCTACTTTGCCAAGTCGGCCAAAGACCTGACGTTGCCGGAGGCCGCACTGATCTCGGGCCTGCCCCAGCTGCCAAGCCGGTACGACCCGTACCAGAATCCCAAGGACGCGCTTGTGCGGCGGGCGCAGGTCCTGCAAGCAATGGAAGAGACCGGCGTGATCAGCAAGGCCCAGCGGCGCAAGGCGGACGCCACACCGCTCCGCCTCAAGCGAGGCCGCGTGTATGGCGCCGTCAAGGAGAGCTTCTTCGTGCGCTACGTCGCGAACGAGCTGGCGCAAGAGCCCGATTTTGGTGAGGCTGCTGTCCGTGCTGGTGGTCTGAAGATCAACACGACCCTCGACCCCGTGCTGCAGCGTGAGGCGCGGGCGGCCATGAAGCAGGTTCTGCCGACAGCAGGTGATCCCGATGCGGCGATCGTCGCGATTCGGCCGAAGACCGGCGAGATCGTGGCGATGGCCTCGACGCGCTACTTTCGGACCGATCAGTTCGACCTAACCTCGCAGAGCCGACGCCAGCCGGGTTCGACCTTCAAGCCGATCACGCTCGCG
Source organism: Thermoleophilia bacterium (assembly GCA_016462095.1). Taxonomy (GTDB): domain Bacteria; phylum Actinomycetota; class Thermoleophilia; order Gaiellales; family F1-60-MAGs149; genus F1-60-MAGs149. The sequence goes on along the minus strand of JAEMTW010000064.1, from coordinate 6,692 downwards.
GCGGCGATTGAGCAAGGCATCGATCCGAGCGCGACGACGTACATGTCGGCGCCATTCTCGTGGCGCCCCGATGAGAACTCGCCGACCTGGAACGTCGCGACAGCCGGTGACAAGTACGCCGGCGCAGTCTCGCTTGAAAAGGCGACGCTCGCCTCGGACAACACGGTCTACGCCCAGCTCGCGATCGACGTCGGGCCGGCCAACATCGTCGACATGGCCGAGCGGCTTGGCGTACGCACGTCGCCGCTCGAGCCAGTGCCATCAATCACGCTCGGCGCGAACGGTGTCTCGCCCCTCGAGATGACGACGGCCTACGCAACGCTCGCAAACGGCGGTATCTATCACCCACCAACGGCGATCGAATCGGTGCTCGATGCAGAGGGACAGAAATTGCTTGGCAAGCGCAGTCGTGGAGTTCGGGTGATTGAGGATGGTGTCGCGGCCGAGGTGACACGCATCCTCGGCGAAAACATGCGCTCTGGCACAGGTACCGGCGCCCTGATGTCGGACGATCGTCCCGAGGCGGGCAAGACCGGCACCACCGACAACCACACCGATGCCTGGTTCTGTGGCTATACGCCAACGCTTGCGACCTGCGTCTGGATTGGCTATCCCGATGAGACGAAATCGCTCTACAACGTTGAGGGCGTCGGAGCCGTCTCCGGCCCGACGCTGCCTGCAGATATTTGGCATCTCTTCATGGATTCTGCGCTGGCCGGAACGCCGCCGGTCAACTTTGCCGCGCCGAAGAACCCGGTGGCCTGGAATGGCTTTACGTCGCAGTTTGAGAACCGCATCGTCTCGTCGATTTCGGCTCCAGACCTGACGCTCTCGATGCCCGCGCCGCAGCCAACGGTCACCGTGCCCGCGGTCCCTGCAGCGACGACGACAACAGCGTCGGGGATGACTCCGCCCACTGCAACCGCGGTGGCGGTGCCGTAGGCCTGCGCTCTGCGCGGGTACACTCGGCCTATGGTCGTGCACGATGAGCAGGCCGAGGTCGCGACCGTAGAGCTGACGGGGTCGGGCGTCGACATCCTCCTACCGCCACCCACCACGCCGGTGCGGAAGGCCAGCCGCGCCCGCATTTGGGTTGCGTGTGCGCTCGTGCTTGGCATCGTTGCCGTCGGGGGTCTGCAGCTCGTGCAGTTCGGTGGTGTCGACCTAATTCCGTCGCTGGCGCCCGCCACGCGGATTCTGCCATCCGGCGCTCCACGGCCACAGGCACTCGCGCGGCAAGACCAAGTCGTCTTGCTCGTGCCGGTGCAACAGTCACGCATCACAGCGATTCTCTTTCACCCCGTGATGGGCGCGGATGCGTTGCCACTCGAGCCGGTTGGACAGCCGCTCGACGAGGGCATCGTGGCGCGCATCATCTCCTCGTTCTCGGGAGACGCTGCGGGAGGACCGGAGTATCAGGTCGACGGCGACCCAACCTCCGTCGACATCGGTGCCCTCGTCGGGACCGACACCTACACGCCGGTCGACGGCAAGGTGCTCTCGATTACGCCGTTGATCGTGGAGGGCACCGCCTATGGTGACCAGATCGCGATTGAACCGATTGCCAACCCTGGAGTCGTAGTGATTGTCACGGGGATCCGCTCTGACCCGAAGCTTTCGGTCGGCACGCCCGTCTCGACGCGGCCGGAAGCGTGGACGACGCTTGGACGCATCGTCGATGTCACCGGTGCCCTGGACCCGCTGATCAGCAAGTACACGCAAGATGGCGGCAATCGCATCCATCTTGAGGTTCGACCCGCAACCGCAGTGGCGGCCTCGTGAGGATTCTGTTTCTCGCAGACGTCTACGGCGCTCCCGGCGTGTCCGCGATCGAATCGAAGCTGCGCCTGCTGCGCGCCGAACTCGAGCTTGACTGTGTCGTGGCCAATGCCGAGAATGCTGCTGATGGTGCTGGGCTGACACCGAAACTCGCCGAGAGGTTGCTGGCCGCCGGCGCCGACTGCCTCACCCTCGGCAACCACCTGTGGCGGCGCAAGGAGATCGGCCCGTACCTGATCGAAGCCGACCGTGTCGTGCGCCCCGCCAACCTGCTCGACAAATTGCCAGGCAGAGGGCTGCAGATCATTCCGACCAGCAGCGGTCAGCCGGTCGCGGTGATCAACCTGCTCGGGTCGTTCACGATGGAGCCGGCGCAGTCGATGTTCTCGGTCGTAGACGCCCTGCTCGACGAGGCACATCGCTCGACCCCGATCGTGCTGATCGACGTCCACGCCGAAGCAACCAGCGAGAAGGTCGCGATGGGCTGGCACCTCGCTGGCCGCGTGACAGCAGTCGTTGGCACCCACACGCACGTCCAGACGTCCGACGCACGCATCTTGCCGGGCGGAACTGCGTACATCACCGACGCGGGCATGACCGGACCACACGACTCGGTGATTGGTGCGAAGAAAGAACTCTCGTTGCGGCGCTTCATCTTGCAGCAGCCACAGCGTCTCGAGCCAGCCTCTGAGGATGTCCGACTCGAAGGCGTGCTGATTACGTGCGACGAAGATGGCCGCGCGACGAGTGCCGAAGCATTTCGGCGTTCTGCCTGAGTCAGTCGCCTGCGACGAGTTGCCGCTCGCGACGAGGCAGCGCACTGTCCAGCTCGTTGACCCGACGGGTACGAGGCATGCCAACCCGGGGTGCGAGCAGAGCAATCGCGACGAACACCATCACCCACGGCAAGTACAGATACATCCAGTGGGTCAGCACGAGTTGGAAGCCGATCATCAAGGCGCCAGCAAACGCCAACGCGCGCGTGGCATCGAGTCGGCGCGGCACAAAGAACAACGCGATCGCCCCGAAGACGAGCGCAGCCTTGAGGATCGTCTGGACAATGGCCAGGTCCGGGAAGCCCGGGTACTCGCCCCAATCCCAGATCGAGAAGGGCGATGGCCGGTCGAGTTGCCACCCAAACGTGCGGTCCCAGAAGGTCCGCAGAGCCCCGGTCCCATCGAGAGCCATCAACATCGCAGACAGCAGAATTGTGACCAGCGCCATGCCAAGGAATGTGCGACCAGAGCCTGGTCCTGGGCGGACAAAAGACCAGAGGCGCGCGGCGCGCGACTGCTGCAGAGCCGGTTCGCCGTAGGCCCACTCGCCACGGGTTGGAGGTGGCTGGCGGTCGAGCCTCAGCCAGAGGGGCAGCAGAATAAGCGGCGCAAACTTGGCCAGCGCTGCGAGCATCACAAAGGCTCCACGGCCGATCGGACGGGCAATCAAAGCAGCGCTCCAGGCTAGGTAGGCGGCCACGATCGTGTCGTTCGAGTCGCTCATAAACGTGTACGCCGTCCACGGCACGGCGAACCAGAACAGCGCCATCGCAGCGGCCAGCCGGCGACCACCGAATTGCCATCCAAACAGCGCTAAGCCGATGCCCGCGAGGAGGTCGAAGAAGCCGGTTGTAAAGTGCGCCGCCGGTAGATCGTCCCAGCGCCCGGTCCAGCCGAGCGCGGCGACACCCGGCACGTAGGCCGCGTACATCGCAGGACCGTAGGTGTCACCCCGCTCGATCGCCGTCTCGCAGCGCCCATTCGGTTGGATGTAGCCGCTGTAGTTGCCATCCGAGTAGCGCGTGCCGCAGGGGGTGGGGGTCTTGGTGGGGAAGCTGCCGTAGGGACTGCGACCATCGAGGATGCGATCGGCACCCACGACACCGGCGTAGCCAACATCGACAACGTTGGATGAGTAGGCATTGAAGCCAACACGCCCGCCCGCAAGGACGAGGATCAGCACCACCATCACCCAGAACGGCAGGCGCGTCGTAAAGGCCGGGCGAGCGCTACGACCCGTACCGATCATGATCATGCGCACCAACAGGTAGACGAGCGGCGGGTATTGGAGCGGGACAGCCCAGAAGATCAGACCGCGGTTGAAGCACCACAGCGAGCCCGCCAGCGACACGATCGCAAAGATGTCGAGCGTCCGCCACGAGCGCAGGCGCCGCCAATCAAGCATCACGAGAGCGAAGATCAGGATCAGCGTGCCAAGTGCCCACGGCTCGTTGATCAGGCGCCCAAAACCCTGTCCGCCCCGCGCCATCGACCAGGCAACCTGCGGACCAGTACGCACGTACGAGATCGCCTTCGTGGTATCGAGCACGCCGACCTCAGCGATCTGGCTGGCACCGCTATACCACTTGACGCGCCACGTGCCCAAATCGAGCGCGGCAAAGGAACGCACAGGCCGGTCATAGTCGCGGTAGCGGGCGATCCAAGCTGCTGCCTTGGGATCTTTGGCGGCGATAGCTGTCGCGGTCTTCTCGGTCAGGCGCGTTGCCGGGGCGCCGTTGCGGGGGATCGTCACGCTCCAGACGCGCTTGCCGGGATCGTAGATCTTGACGTTTGCGATCGACTGGCCATCGGAGGCAGCGTTGAGAGAACAGTTCCAGAAGGCATTCTCGCCCGCGAACACGCACGACCACTGCGAGAACGGGTACTTGAGCATCAGTGCCTCGATGCCTTGGGCATCGCGTGCGAGTTGCTCGGCCTTGAGCGAGGACAGAGTCGGCGATGCCGCGTTGGCGGCGAGGGGTGTGACCGCCAGAAACAGCACGAACAGTGCCGCAAGAGCCAGGCGGCGAACGATCATCGCAGGACGCGGAGTCCGGCGTAACGACCCTGGTCATCGTTGCGCGAACGCATGCCAATCCAAATCACGATGCCGACGAGGATCAGACCGACCACCGGAATAATCGCCAGCGCAGCCACGACGACACTGGCGCCCGCAACGAGTGCGGTGACGCCCCAGCGCGGGCCGCCACTGGCGATCGCACGATCGATCAGGCGCGTCGTCGTCCACGCGGTCCCGGCAGCGATCACCGACCCGAGGATCAACCCAACGAACGGCAGCGTCTCGCCGAGCGCGAACTCACAGGCGACTGCACCACCGAGGGCGCTGGTGGCGATGCGAAGGGGGATCGGGAGGATTGCGCGTGCGGCAGCCTCGCAAACACCAATCACCCACCCGGCGACTAGCACAGGAGTTTCGGCGGCAACCGCGATGCTGCCGGGCAACCAGCCAAGCAGCGCGGCAGCGGCGAGCACGCCGAGAGGAAGCACGGCAGCGAGGCCGCAGGCGACGGCGAGACCGAAGCCCTGACTGATAGCGACGAGGTTTTCCATAAGGGAATCGTACGGGTCAGATCAGGTAGCGCGCGCCTTCACGGTCTACATCGATCAATACGTCCATCACATCGCCGAGGTCGTCACCATCGGCTTGAGCGGGAAACGGGAAGTCGCAGCGCAGTTCGACGGTCGAGACGTCGTGCCAATAGCCGACGCGTGGATCGCCGCTGCCACGGGCATGTCGATGGTCGACGAGGAGGCGCTGTGCGAAACCAGCAACGTCGCGGCGATACATGCGGCGAGGCGCGACGATGTCGAGACCACCATCTGCGGTTGCGTTCGGGGCGAGATCGAGTGGGAGGGCGCCGATGTACGACCAGGGTGCGAGGTTGACTGCGATCACGAAGGCAACGCGTTCGGTCTGCCCGCCCGCATGGAGCGTGATGTGCGGATGGCTAAACGAGCCGCGCGCGACGAGCTTGAGCAACTCGCGGGCGAAGACGACGTCGGGAGAGCGACGCCGTTTTGCGGTGCGCTCACGACCGTCGACGCGACGCACGACCTCGGCGTCGAGGCCAACGCCGGCATTAAATGCGAAGCGGCGACCGTTGATGCGCCCGACCCGTACGTGCCGCTCGGTGCCTTCGCGCAGGGCGACGGCGAGCCGTCGTGCGGCCGCGGGGATCGAGGGTGGCAGTCCGAGGTTGCGGGCCATCACGCTCGTGCCTCCGCCGGGGAGGAGCCCAATTGGCACCTCAGCGCCAATCCCGTTGAGCACCTCGTTGGCGGTCCCATCGCCCCCAAGCACGATGATGGCGTCAAAGCCGTCAGCGACACCCTTCCGCGCCAGCTCGGCGGCCTCGAGGGGACGCTTCGTGCGGACGACTTCAACTGTGACGGACTCCTCAAGCTCGCGTTGAGCGGTCCGCTCGACGGCCGAGTTGACACGGCTCGCGACGGGGTTGACGATCATCAGGACACGCATGGGAGGCTTTCGGCGAATGAGGGCAATATCGCGTCTTCACCGAGACTCTACCCCTGTCGATGGCGACGCCGGGTAGGATGCACGAGATGGATACGATTCCCGAACGATTTTCCCGCGCAGCCGGCCAGGCTCCCCGCGCCACCGTCGCCGCCTATGCCATGGCGGTGCTCCACGCAGCAATTGCGCTGACCGTGGGCTTGATTGGCGGCACCGCCTACACGATCGCGATTGGTGTTGCGGCCGCGGTTGTCGGCGCGGTGCTCTGGGTGGTTGTTGGCACGATCGTCGCGCTGCTCGCCCAAATCGCCGACAAACGCTAACCGCGTCGCCTGCGGGCACGAGCGCGAGGTAGGACCTCTGCCACGGCGTGGCGTTGCGCGAGCGTGCCTGCGTGGCAGTCCCCGGTTGCCGAGGGCTGTTGACGCGCCATCCAGGTCGACTCTGGTTCCTAGGAGGACATGACAAGTGCGCACTTGTCATGTCCTCCATGGAACCAGGGCGATAGTTGATGGCGTTGGGGCGGCCCGGCAGGCGGCTGGTGTGCCGCCGCGTGGCACGAGTTCCGGCGCTACCGGAGCGCAACGGGTGGTGGCGGGACCGGGCGTACAACGAGTGTTGGCGGAGCCGAGCCCGGAGGA
>JAEMTW010000063.1 GCA_016462095.1 Thermoleophilia bacterium | reverse complement strand
GGACGTAGGCTTCGACGGCCGCTCCGGCGCGCCAATCCTATGGACGAAGAGAACTTTACTCCGCAATCGACCCCGCCGCCGGAGGCGATCGCTGGCCTCGAGGCGATTACTGCCGCGTTCGCCGAGACTGATGGAGTCGAGCAGGTCGCCAATCGGCTCGGTTCGACCTCGCCCGTAGCCGCACGTTGTGCCGAGGCGATTTTGCCGCTGGTGGTCGCGGCATTGCACCAGTGGCGACGCGACACCGATCGCCCTGCGCTGTCGATCGTCGTGGCCGACGATGATCGGGCACGCGAGTTAGCCGACGCGATCGCCGCTTTTGCGCCAACGGCTGCCGTTGCTTTCCTGCCGCACCGCGGCGTCGATTGGGGCTCTGGGCTCGACCCGTCGCCGCACCTCGTAGGCGAGCGCGCTCACGCGCTTGCGGTCCTGGCAGAAGGCGGCATCGTCGCCGTCTCGGTCGAGGCGCTGGTCGAGAAGCTGCCGGGCCGCGCGACCCGTCCACAGGGCTTTACGATCCGCCGCGGCGACACGCACGATCGGGACGTCCTCGTCGGCCGGCTCGTGACGATGGGCTACGAGCGTGTTGATGGTGCAGTCGACGAGCGCGGGCAAGTCTCCGTTCGCGGCGACGTCGTTGACATCTTTCCCACGACGGGCCGCGAGCCGGCTCGTGTCGAGCTCTATGGCGATGAGATCGAGCGGCTCTCGTCATTCTCGACGCTCACGCAGCGCTCGTTGGGTGTGCTGGAGGCGATCACGGTCCACCCGGCCGTCGACGGCGATGCGGGCGACGTGCCCGAGCGGTTGGGCGATGAGGGTCCGCATCTCCCCGAAGGTCTCGTCGCACTGGCTCCCGAACTATTGGCTGCCGGTCCGCTGGTCCTCTGGGATGCGCCCGAGATCTTGGCGGCCGGCCGCGAACGTATCGAGGAGATCCTCGGCTCTGCGCGCCGCGCGTACCTGACACACGAGGTGCTCGCCGAGACCCTTGAGGGTGCTCATCGGCTCGACCTGCTGCCGAGCGGACAGGCTGTCGTCTTCGAAGGACACCCACCAGCTCTGGCAGCGCGCGGCCTCGCGGAGATCGAGCGCGCCTTGCAGGGACTCGTGCGACGCGACCTGCGCGTCGTGCTCTCGTTCGCTCACACGGGCGATGCCGATCGCGCCGTGCGTCAACTCAAGCGTGTTGATGTCGAATGGCTGGAGGAAGGCGAGCAGTTGCCAAAGGCCGCTGGCGTCTATGCCGTCACGTCGGCCCTTCGCCGCGGGATGGTTGCCTCGACGGCGCGCATTGCAGTGATCGCCGGTGGCGGTCTGTTCCGCTCACGGCGTAGTGCTCCGACCCGTGGGAATCGCGCGATTTCGTCGTTTGGCGACCTTCGCCCCGGCGATGTCGTCGTCCACGAAGACCATGGCGTTGGGCGTTTCGAGCGCTTCGAGACACGCACCGTTGGTGGCGTCACGCGCGACTACCTCGATCTCGCATTCCGTGGTGAGGACCGGCTCTACCTGCCCCACGAGCAGATCAGCAAGCTGACGCGCTACGTCGGCGCCGATGGGCGAGAGCCAGCGCTCTCGAAGCTCGGTGGCAAGTCGTGGCTGCAGCTGAAAACGCGTGCGCGCACGGCCGTGCGCGAGATGGCCGGCGAGCTGCTCGTGCTGTATGCCCAGCGCCAGGCCGTGCCGGGTGTTGCGCACAGCGAACCGGGCGAACTGCTGCAACGCGTCGAGGAGGGCTTCCCCTATAGCGAGACCGACGACCAGGCCCGCGCGATCGAAGAGGTGATGGATGATCTCTCGCAGGATCGCCCGATGGATCGCCTGATCTGCGGCGACGTTGGCTTTGGCAAGACCGAGGTCGCGTTGCGCGCCGCGGTGCGCGTGATCGAATCGGGCAAGCAGGTGTTGATGCTCGCGCCGACCACGATCCTCGCGCAGCAGCACGGCGCCACGTTCCGCAACCGTCTGCTCGACTTGCCGATCCAAATCGAGGTCGTTTCCCGGATGCGCAGCGCGAAGGAGGCCAAGGCTGCGGTCGATGGCTTCCGTGCTGGTGAGGTCGACCTGCTGCTTGGCACTCACCGCGTGCTCTCGCGCGATGTGGTCCCGGCCGATCTTGGGCTCGTGATCGTCGATGAGGAGCAGCGTTTTGGTGTGGCTCAGAAAGAGCTGCTGCGGCAGATGCGTATCGAGGTCGATGTGCTTGCGCTCTCGGCCACGCCGATTCCACGCACGCTGCATATGTCGCTTGCGGGACTGCGCGATATCTCGGTGATTGCGACGCCACCACGTGGACGTCGTCCCATTCACACGCACGTTGGCGAGTACGACGACGAGCAGATTGCAGGCGCGTTGCGGCGCGAGATCGAGCGTGGTGGGCAGGCTTTTTACCTCCACAACCGAGTCGAGACGATCGAGGAGGCCACCGCGCACCTGCGGCAGCTGTGTCCCGAACTGCGTTTCGGAATTGGTCATGGCCAGATGTCGGAGCGTGAGCTCGAGGAGGCAATGGCGTCGTTCCTCCGGGGCGATCAAGACGTGCTGGTGGCGACCACGATCATCGAGTCGGGACTTGACATTCCGACGGCCAATACGTTGATTGTCGAGCGTGCCGACCTGCTCGGTCTCTCCCAGCTGTACCAGATCCGTGGTCGTGTCGGCCGGTCCGATGTGACTGCTCACGCGTATCTGCTCTATCCCGATGCCACCGAATTGAGCGAGGAGGCGCGTGCACGCCTCGCCGCGCTTGCCGACTACACCGAGCTCGGCTCGGGTTTTCGTGTCGCGATGCGCGATCTCGAGCTGCGAGGCGCCGGCAATTTGCTCGGAGACGAGCAGTCGGGCCATGTCGCTGCGATCGGTTTCGAGCTCTACTGCGACCTGTTGGCCGAAGCCGTCGCTGATCTGCAAGGCGTGGCGCCCGAGACGCTCGCTGCTGGCCCCCGCATCGACGTCGCGCTCGATGCCTACGTGCCAGCCGATTACGTGGGGCTCGAGGCGGTCAAGATGGACGTGCATCGCCGCATTGCTCTGGCCACGGAGATTGACCAGTTACGCGACCTCGAACTCGAGCTCGCCGATCGCTTTGGTCCTGTACCCGAGCCGGTTGCCACCCTGATCGGCATGCAGGAACTCCGCCTGTCAGTCGCTCCGCTTGGAGCCGTCGCGATCCAAGTGCGGAAGGACGGCGTGCAGATTCGTGGTGCGCGCATCACGCTCGACGAGGTACGAGCGCTGCGCGAGCAATTCCCGGACCTGCGTGCTGTCACGACGAAGGACGACATTGGGTTGCCGCCACGGGAATCCGGCTCACTGCTCGAGCGGGCTGGCGAACTAGCCGATGCTATGATCGGGCTGCGTTCGGAAGCGCCCATCGGGGCATAGTTTCCCAGCCGCGTGAGTTCGAACCAACTTCCTTTCTGGAGACCTTCCTATGCGTAAAGTCACTTCGCTCAGTATCCTGCTCATCGCCTTGGCGCTCTTCGTTGCAGCCTGTGGCGGCTCCGATTCGGACTCGAGTTCGGCTGAGAAGCCGACCGTTGCAGCGGGCAGCGTTGCTGCAGTGGGGTCGCAGCAGCTGACGCAGGCCGAATTCGACTCGCTCTACGACTCCGCCGTCAAGCAAGGCGTTGCCAATGGGCAGACGGCGCCCGAGAAGGGCTCTGCCGAGGAGACGACGCTGAAGCAGCAGGTGCTGCAGAGTCTCGTGCAGAACGCAGAGATCGCGCAGGAAGCAACGGCGAAGAAGATCAAGGTCGACCCCAAGAAGGTCGACGCGGATCTCGAGGCGTTCAAGCTGCAGTGCTGTGAGAACAAGCCAGCCAAGTACCAGAAGTACCTCAAGGACCAGGGGCTGACGGAAGCCCAGCTGATGGCACAGTTCGAGTTGCGTCAGCAGGCTCAGGGGCTCTACGACGATGTCACCAAGGGTGTCAAAGTGACCGCCGAAGAGGCTCAGAAGCATTACGACGAGAACAAGCAGGCGAGTTACGCGACGGCCCAGTCGCGCAAGGTCGCGCACATCCTGCTCGACGTCGCTCCCAAGGGCAAGGGCACGGACGCCGATTGCGTCAAGGCTGCTGAGGTGCTCAAGGAAGTCGAAGCGAACCCGAAGGATTGGAAGGCGCTGGTCAAGAAGTACTCGGCCGATCCTGGTTCGAAGGACACGGGTGGCGAGTACACGATCACCGATGACGAAAACTGGGATGCCGATTTCCGTAAGGGCGCCTTCGATCTCGCCAACACGGGTGACATCACCGATCCGCCGGTCCAGTCGCAGTTCGGGTGCCACATCATCAAGGCACTCGGTCCGATCACGCCCGCCACGTTCACGGCGTTCGACGAGGTCAAGCAGCAGATCATCGACGAGCTGACGCAGGCCAAGAAGAACGAGGTCGCGACGAAGTGGTTCGAGGGTGTGCAGAAGTCGTACGAGAGCAAGACGGCCTTTGCTAAGGGCTACTCGATGCCGCCAACACAGACCACCTCGACGGCAACGACTACGGGCTAACGGATGACGGCTCGTCGCGTCGTCGCACTGGGCGGGGGAGACCCGTCTGGTGTGCCGGCGCTGGGCCTCGAAGAGCTCGTGCGTGCGGGTGTCGCAGACATCCGTACGACGGGTGTTCTTGCCGTTTGGCTGGCCGAGCGCGGAGTCGCTCACGATGCGTCAGCCGCGTTGATTGCGACTGACGATCTGTCGGCGTGGCACCTCGTGCGTGACGATGCAGCACTCGAGTGCATACCCGCCCGCGAGGTGCTCGCGGCCCGCGCGACCGCAGCAGCGCTTGGCGCCTTGTGGGAGATCACTGTCAGGCTTCGGAGCGAGTGCCCGTGGGATCGCGAGCAGACTCCGGCGACGATCGTGCAACACACGATTGAGGAGGCCTACGAGCTGGCCGATGTCGCTCTTGCCGGGCCGCCTGGACCCAAGCTCGTGGACGAGCTTGGGGACCTGCTCTTTCAGTCCTTCATCCTGTCGTTGATGACGCGCGAGGTTGGTGCGGGCGATCTCTCTGACGTCGCCCAAGGCATCTCAGACAAGTTGATCCGGCGCCATCCCCACGTCTTCGGCGAGACGACGGTCGAGACGAGCGCCGATGTCTTGGAGCGCTGGGAGAGCATCAAGCGAGAGCAGGAGGGTCGTGAGGGCATCTTCCACGACATTCCCGACTCGTTGACGACGATGCTGGTGGCCTTAAAGACGCAGAAGCGGGCGGCTGCGATTGGGTTCGACTGGGTCGAGTGGACAGGCGCAGAGGTTTCGGTGCGGGCCGAACTCGACGAGTTGGTTGAGGCGCTCGCGAAACACCCGGTAGCCGGGCCAGAGCCCGATCCGACAGTGCGAGCCGAAGCGGGCGACATTCTGTTCGCCGCAATCAACCTGTTGCGCCTCGTTAAGGTCGACCCCGAAATGGCGTTGCGTGCTGCCACGAAGCGCTTTCGGCTGCGTGTCGAGGAGGCAGAGCGGATCGCTGCGGAGGAGGGCGTAGAGTTCGCAGCGCTGCCGACCGATGACCAAGAGCGGTACTATCGCGCCGCGAAGACTCGCCTGGCCGACCAGGCATCCGACGAAGGAACAGCATGAGCGCAATCACCTCGGTTCACGGACGACAGATCCTCGACTCGCGGGGCAACCCGACCGTTGAGGTCGATGTCGTGCTCGAGGATGGCGCCCGTGGTCAGGCCGCTGTGCCATCGGGTGCTTCGACGGGTCAGTGGGAAGCGGTCGAGCTCCGCGACGGTGGCTCGGCCTGGGGTGGCAAGGGTGTGACGCGCGCGGTTGGTCATGTCAATGGCGAGATTGCCGACTGCCTGCGCGGCATAGATGCTGCCGACCAGCGCGCGCTTGATACGGCATTGATCGAGCTCGACGGCACGCCCGCGAAGGGCCGCCTCGGTGCCAACGCCATCCTTGGTGCATCGCTTGCGGCTGCACACGCCGCCGCCGCGAGTGCTGGCGTTGAGTTGTACGAGTGGGTCGGTGGAGCCGATGCCAACGTGCTGCCGGTGCCGATGATGAACGTCATCAACGGCGGCATGCATGCGGATAACGCGCTCGATCTGCAGGAGTTCATGATCATGCCCGTCGGAGCGAAGAGCTTCAGTGAGGGTCTCCAGATGGGTGTGGAGACGTTTCATGCCCTCCGAGCAGACGTTAAAAAGCGTGGGCTCTCGACCGCCGTTGGCGACGAGGGTGGAGTTGCCCCCGACCTCTCCTCGAACGAGGACGCGCTGCGGCTGATCATGGGCGCGATCGAGAGCGCGGGCTATCGTCCGGGCGAAGATATTGCGATTGCGCTCGATCCGGCGATGACCGAGCTGTTCGACGTCGAGGCAGGGCTCTACCGGCTGCCGAGCGATGGTCGTAATCTTGATTCTGAGGGGATGGTTGCGTTTTGGGCCGACCTCGCCGACCGGTATCCAATCGTCTCGATCGAGGATGGTTGCTCGGAGGACGATTGGGATGGGTGGGCGCTACTCACGAAGACGCTTGGCGATCGTGTGCAGCTGGTGGGCGACGATCTCTTTGTCACGAACCCAGAGCGGCTGCGGATGGGGATCGAGCGAGGAGCCGGTAATGCGCTGCTCGTCAAGGTCAACCAGATCGGCACGCTCTCCGAGACGCTCGATGCGATTGCCGTTGCGGGCTCGGCGGGCATGCGCTCTGTGATGTCGCACCGCTCTGGCGAGACGGAAGACGTCACGATTGCCGATCTTGCGGTTGCTGCTGCGACGGGCCAGATCAAGACGGGTGCACCATCGCGCTCGGATCGTGTTGCGAAGTACAACCGTCTTCTGCGCATCGAGGAACTGCTCGGCGACAGAGCGACCTATCCGGGCCGCTCTGCGTTCGCTCAGACGCGCTGATCTCGAATTTGTAACAACGTGTGCGGCCCCCCATCGGGGGCAGGAGATAGCCGTCAGACGGTCGTACAGTCAGGGCAGAGCGCCGAATCTCCCGATTCGCGCGAGCACCCCTGATGGCCACTCGCTCCACAGCCCGTTACACCAAGCACCGTCAGCGGTCGGCCGTGCGCCGTCGGCGGATCGTGCTCTTGCTCGTGCTCGCGACGGCGCTGGTCGTGGTGGGTGGCGCGATGGCGTGGCCGCGCGGCGAGGACCCAACCAGCTCGCAGGTTGCACTGGTTCCGGCCAAGGTGAAGGCCATCGACAAAGCAGAGAACAACGCTAAGGACAACGGCAACGCACAGCAGCCTGCTGACGAGGGACAGACGGCAGCGGCAGCAGCTGCGGGTGACGGAGCAGCCGGTGGTGACGTTCCTGCCGATCCGAGCCAGATCCTGCCCGATTGGGAGCCTTCGCCGCAGGCGAAGGCCGCCATCGTAACGGCGCTCGCGAATGGACGTCCACCGCAGTTCATCGTTGTGTCATTCGACGGTGCGGCCGACTATCGCATGTATCAGCGCTGGCTCAAGGTCGCCGATGACGTTGGTGCCCGCTTTACCTTCTTCGTCAGCGGCATCTACATGTTGTTGCCAGAGAAGAAAGACGCGTATCAGCCTCCCCGGGAACCACGAGGGTTCTCGAATCTTGGTGGCTATGCCGAACTCGCCGGGCCGAAGTCGGCTGCCGAAAATCTCGTCGATAACGTCACCGACTTCAATACTGCCCGCGCGTTGGGGCACGAGATTGGTTCGCACTACGTCTCGCATCTGTGCGAACAGTCGGATGCTTGGTCGCCGGCAGAGTGGGTGAGTGAGCAGTCTCAGTGGGAGCAGTTCATGCTCGATCCTGTGGGCGTCAATGGTCTCAGCAACATCCCCACTCCGATCTACACGAAGCAGGACTTTCATGGTGGACGCACGCCGTGCCTGTCGGGAAATAAGCCAGCGCTGTATACCGCAATGAAGCAGGTTGGGTTCGAGTACGACTCGAGCCAGCCCGGCATCCTCGGCGCCTGGCCGACGAAGCAGCAGGGACTCTGGAACTTTGCGTTGCCGTCGATTAAGCGGGTCGGATCGAAGTACGACACCATGGCGATGGACTACAACTTTTATGTCAACCACGGGTCGGCCGAGACGCAGGCTCAGGCCGACGAGTTTGAGCAGACGACTTACCAGAGCTATATGAAAGCGATCAACTCGCTGTCCCGCGGCAACCGTGCGCCCTTCATCACGGGTTCGCATTTCGCGAACTGGAACAAGGGTGCGTACATGAATGCCCTCGAGCGGACACTACGCGACGCCTGCACGCGCCCTGAGACGGCGTGCGTCAACTCCATCACCCTCGCCCGCTGGCTCGACGAGCAGTCTCCGGCGCAGCTGGAGAAGTGGAACGCCGGCAACTTTAAGCAGTCCTAGCGCCACCGTTCGCGTTTGCGTACGAGGCGGACACTACATCCGCGCGGTTGTGATGTCCGCCTTGAATACTTCTGGTTCAAATCAGCATCGTGCTTGTGAGGCGGACATCACAACCGCGCGGATGTAGTGTCCGCCTAGCGGTTACCGACGGAGAACGGTGTCTCGCCGGGGAAGATGTAGCCGCGTCGGCGCGCCTCGCGCACCAGCATCTCGCGTGTGCCGAGAGCGTCGCGCTCCTTGACGGCGCGTTCCTTGATCGCACGGGCGCTGTCGAGCTGCTCACGCGCGGTCGTCAATTCGGACTGTGCGGCGCGGTAGGCGCGGATTGGCTGGACGAACAACACGGCCAGCAACACAACGACACCGATGATGATCAGCTTGCGCACGCTGACCGATTCGCCGTGCGTGCAGAGGCTCCTCCCGCGTACGCTGTGCCCGTGATTGATGCGACAGACCTGGCTCGCCTCGAGCACCAGCTAGGGCGAACGCCATATCCGCCACTGCGGGTGGCGTGCCGCTGTGTTGCTGGATGGCCCGTCGTGGTGGAGCAGCCGCCCGTCACACCAGATGGCACGCCGTTCCCGACGGCCTACTGGCTTTGCTGTCCCAGGCTGGTCCACGCGGTGGGCGTGTTGGAGGGGGAGGGAGGGGTCAAGGCACTCGAGGCGCGCCTTGCACTCGACCCCGAGCTCGCGGCTGGCTTTGACGAGGCGATGGAGCGGCACCGAACGTTGCGGCCCGAGTTTGGACTCGGCATTGGCGGCG
>JAEMTW010000062.1:4975-9132 GCA_016462095.1 Thermoleophilia bacterium | reverse complement strand
GATCCCGAGCGACCCACCGTGATCTTCGCCTTCACGGTCAAGGGCTGGGGCCTACCGATTGCCGGCCATCCGATGAATCACTCAGCGCTGCTGTCGACCGCGCAGGTCGACGAGTTGCGCGGCGAGCTGGCCGACGCCATCGACGAATGGGCGGGCTTCGCTGCTGACACCGCGGAAGGCAAGCTCTGCCTCAGCTCGGCCGATCGTCTCACCGAGCACAATGCCGCTGCGCCGGATCGCGTCGACCCCTATGCGATTCCACACGAGTTTGGTCCCATCACAACGCGACCCGCCTCGAGCCAGGATGCCTTCGCGCGCGCTCTGCAAGATATCGCCAACGTCGATGAGGTCGCGCGCCACATCGTGACGACCAGTCCCGACGTCTCGATTTCAACAGGGCTTGGTGGCTGGATCAATAAACGCGGCGTCTTTAGTCCCGAGATCGAAGCGGTCTACGAGATCGAGGATGCCGGCCCACTCAAGTGGGAACCGACGCCGAAGGGCCAGCACATCGAGCTTGGCATCTCGGAGATGAATCTCTTTCTCTTGCTCGGGCAGCTCGGTCTTGGTGCCGAGCTCCACGGCACGCAGCTCTTGCCGATCGGCACGGTCTACGACCCGTTCGTCTGTCGTGGCCTGGACGCGTTGATCTACTCGGTCTACTCGGGTGCACGCTTCGTGTTTGCGGGTACGCCGTCGGGTGTCTCGCTGTCGCGCGAGGGCGGGGCGCACCAATCGTCGATTACCGCCTCGATCGGTATGGAGCTGCCGGGGCTGACGATGTGGGAGCCCTGCTACGCGCTCGAGACGGAGTGGGTGTTGCTGCACGGATTGCGCGACATCGTGCGGGTGGATGGCGAGGCGCATTATCTGCGCCTGTCGACAACTCCGGTCGCTCAAGATGCCTTTGTTGCACTGTTGGAACGAGTCGATCGCGCGGCACTGCGCGACGACGTGCTGGCGGGTGGCTATCGCCTCGTCGAGGCCGAGGCCGGTGGACCGGGCTCGCGGGTCGTGATCGCAGCGTGCGGCGCGATGATCCCTCAGGCGCTGGCGGCGCGCGAGTTGTTGGCAGCCGAAGACATCGGCGCCTCGATCGTCAATGTCACCAGCCCCGACCGGCTCTTCCGCGCCTTGCGGACGCGCACCGGTGCCTTGCGCAACGGTCGCCTCAGCGACCCGTCGATCCTCGAGCGATTGACGCTGCCCGAAGAGCGCGGCGTGCCACTCGTCACGGTGCACGACGCCGCGCCGCATGCCCTGGCCTTCCTTGGCTCCGCCTTTTCTTCGCCGCTGATCCCACTGGGCGTCGATCGCTTTGGTCAGTGTGGCTCGCAGCCCGAGGTCTACGAGTGGCTCGACCTCAGCGCCGAGGCGATTGCCGAGGCTGCGATTGCTGGTCTCTGGCGCCCCGAGCAGTAGCGGAACTGCCTGCGCACGGCGAGCAGTTGCGTCTCCTGCGGGACTGTGGCTTTGAGGTCGAGCAACTGATTGAGCTCTACGCGCCAACCGATGCTATGACGCGCTACACGTACATGACGGCCGAGTGGGCAGCGCAGTGGCCTGTCGAAGAGGTCTGGCGCGCGCCTGCGTCGCTAGCGGGCGTAGCGGTAGGTCAGCGCGACTGAACTGAAAGCAACGAAGGCCAGCATGGCGAGCGATAGTTCAGCGCCACGTGCGCTGTGGAAGATGCCGGCAAGCACAGCGCCAAGAGCCGCTGCCGGACCCCAGCAGATGTTCATCAAGAAGGTGGCCTGTGCCGAATCTCCGTTGCGGTCGCTGATGGAATCGGCGACGAGTGCAAGGCCTGGACCTGAGATTGTCATGACCAATGCCCCGGTCACCGAGATGAGAACGATCGCTGGAATCTCGACAGTGAGGAGGGCCATCATGATCAACGCAATGGTGGTCAGTACGAGTGCGTAGAGCAGGGGAGTGCGTCGACCGAGGGTGTCGCTGAGGCGACCGATCACCGGGTTTGTAAAGACGTTGATGACGGCGATACCGCTGAAGGCAAGGGCGATGGCGATTGATGACGAACCAACTTCGTCGAGGCGATAGGCAGCAGAGACGACGAGGACGCCGATCGCGAAGCCAGGCAGGCTGGTGATCCAGAGTCCAATGCGCACACGAGGTGAGCGAAGGTGCCCCAGGATCTCGGCGAGTGGTGCGCGGGGTGTTGGTGGCAGTTTGGGCAGCCGTGACACGAGTGCAGCGACGACGAGTTGGCCAGCGGCGACAGCACCAAAGACCACACCGCGTCCGAAGGCTTCAGCGGCACTCCCCAGGAGTGGTCCAAGGGCTGAGCCAGCAGCATTACCGCTGTAGACGGTGCCAATCGCCTCGCCGCGACGATCCTCACCCGCCAGCTCACTCGCGATGGTCAGTGCTCCCGTGTAGACAAGCACCGCGCCAAACCCCACCAGGGCACGCCCAGCAAACAAGATGGCGAGCTGGTCGACGAACGCAAACGTGGCTGTACCCGTCGCGACGCAGATCGTTCCAACGAGCGTCGTCGCGCGTGGCCCCTTTGCCGAAGAGATCAGCAAACCCGGATACGCCCCGAGCATGTACCCGATGCCGTACGAGGCGACCAGCAGGCCAGCCGCGACGTGGCCAAGGCCGAGTTGGCGGTCGAGCGATGGTAATAGTGGTGCGAGCGCCGAGAAGAAGATGACCTCGGAGAGCGCAGCCAAGGCGCAAATCAGCACGATCAGGCGCGTATTGGAAATTTGCATCAGCGGGATTCTACGGTGCATTACGAGCGAATCGTAGTGCGCGCTAAGGTGTCGGCATGAGCAGTATTCCGGCGCAATTCCCCCGCGAGACCGACCAGTGGGGCTCGTTCGTCCGGCAGCCGAGCCGATTTCTTGACCACGTCTGCCCGAACGGCACGACCAACTATCCGGCCGAGGCGGGACGCTACGTGCTCTACGTCTCGTATGCCTGCCCGTGGGCGCACAGGGCCATCATCGTGCGCCGCCTCAAGCGCCTCGAGGATGTCGTGCCGATGGTGGTTGTCAATCCCTACCGCGATCAGCGCGGGTGGGGCTTCGGCGACCCGGTCGGCGCCGACACCGAGCCGCACGAGGGCTTTCGTTTTCTGTCCGAGGCCTACGCGATCGCCGACCCGACGTACGACGGCCGCGTGACGGTGCCGACGATGTGGGACCTGCAGACGCGCACGATCGTCTGCAACGAGTCCGAGCTGATAATGCGCATGCTCGACAAGGCCTTCGACGCCTTCACAGACGTGCGCCTAGACCTGCGACCCGAGGCGCTGAGCCCCGAACTCGACGCACTCGAAGAGCGCATCTACGACGCCGTCAACAACGGGGTCTACCAGTGTGGCTTTGCCATCACGCAAGAGGCCTACGACGAAGCCATCGGTGCACTGTTTGGCATGCTCGACGAGCTCGATCAGCGACTTGCGACACGCCGGTACCTAATGGGTCCAGCAATCACGGAGGTCGATTGGCGCCTCTTTACGACGCTGATCCGCTTCGACCCGATCTATGTCGGTCACTTCAAGACGAACCTCCGTCGGATCGCCGACTACGCCAATCTCGGTCCGTATCTACGCGACCTTTACCAGCAGCCAGGTATTGCCGAGACTGTTCGGATCGACGAGATCAAGATCCACTACTACACGACGCATCCACAGCTGAATCCGAGTCGCATCATTCCGGCTGGTCCGGTGCTCGACTGGGATCGGCCGCACGGTCGAGAGCGACTGGTTTAGGAAACGGGTCTAGAGAACGAGAAAGCCCCGCCGGAGCGGGGCTTTCAAGAGAACCGAACGAGAGCGGATGATGGGGCTCGAACCCACGACCTTCGCCATGGCAAGGCGACGCTCTAGCCAACTGAGCTACATCCGCGTGGCCGTGAGTATAGAACAGGCATTCCGCAGGGGAAGCGATCACCAGCCAAGCCGGACGTCATCAACTTTGCTTTGGGGTCAGACCCTGATGCAAAGTCGGGTTTGGTTGGCGGGTTCGTCGATGTTGATCAACTTGCTTTGGGGTCAGACCCTTATGCAAAGTTGAGATTGGGTTGGCCGGTTCGTCGATGTTGATCAACTTTGCTTTGGGGTCAGACCCTGATGCAAAGTTGATGGTTGGTTGGTCGGGTGGCCGCGCTTGGCCAACTTTGCATCA
>JAEMTW010000062.1:0-4965 GCA_016462095.1 Thermoleophilia bacterium | reverse complement strand
TGACCCCAAAGCAAAGTTGATCACCGAGGATCAGTGCCCGGTCAGCCAGTCGACGATCGAGCCGGCACGCGAGGTCTTGGTGCCCGTCTCTTCGTTCTGCTCCGCAATCCGCAGCAGCTTGAGGGAACTGTTGGCGGCGATGTAGCGCAGCGGCTCGGGCTCCCAGTTGCGGGACTGGTGGTTGACCCACGGCAGCGACACGAGATCTGTCTTGCGCTGCGTAATCAGGTCGGCGAGCGTACGGCCTGCGAGGTTCGTGATCGCGACGCCGTCGCCCACATACCCGCCAGCCCAACCCATCCCCGTCTTGGGGTCGAGTCCAACCGAGGCGTTGAAGTCGCGAGGAATCCCGAGCACGCCGCCCCAGGTGTGGGTGATCTTGGCGTGGGCTGCGGCTGGAAACAGCTTCGCGATGACACCCTGCAGGCGGTCGTGCACGGGAAGATCGTGGAACTCGCGTTCAAGCTTGCTGCCAAAGATGTAGGGGTGTCCGCGGCCACCGAGGGCGATGCGGTCGTCGGCCGTTCGCTGCGCATAGATAAAGAGGCGTCGCCCGTCCGAGAGCGTCTCGCGGTCGTTCCAGCCGATCTCGTCCCAGATCGCCTGCGAGAGTGGCTCGGTAGCGACCATGCACGAGGCGAATGGCATCAGCCGCCGCTTTTCGCCCTCAAGTTCCGGGGTAAAGCCCTCCGTTGCGCGAATCACGTAGGTGGCGTGGATCGTGCCGCGGTCGGTGATGACTCGGCCAGGCTCGAGGCGGCGCGCGTTCGTGCCCTCGTAGATGCCAACGCCACGACGCTCGACGACGTCGGCAAGTCCACGCACCAGTCGTGCTGGGTGGACACGGGCCGCGTGTGGGCTGAAGACGGTACCGAGGGCGCCAGGCACATTCGTGCGGGCCAGCGTGTCCTCGCGCGAGAGCAGGCTGTAGTCCGCGTCGGTATGGCCGAACGCGTGATGCGCTTCGACTGCTTGGCGGGAGTGCATCAGGCCAACCTGAGTCATCGCCAGCGTCGACCAGCCACCCTTGTGGAAATGCGCGTCGATGCCTTCCTTTGCGAGGGTCGCACCGATCACATCGACGGTGTCGAAGCAGGCGCGCTCGTAGCGCATCACCTCGTCGTGGCTATGCGTCTTGAGAAATCGCTGACGACTGCCGGGTAGACCGCCGAAGCACCAGCCGCCATTGCGTCCAGATGCGCCAAAACCCGCGATGTCGCGCTCGACGATGACAATCCGCAGCGACGGGTCGATCTCGGTCAGCGAGTAGGCAGTCCAGAGACCTGTGTAGCCCGCCCCCACGATTGCGACGTCAGCCTGGAGGTCGCCCGGCAACGGCGGCCGCTTCGAGAGCGTGCCGGGCACGCTGTCGTGCCAGAAACTGGTGGTGCGGTAGTGGGCGTCCTCTGCCTGGGCACTACCGGACAGGGCGTCACGTGTTTCCGTCGTAGCCATAGCGCGAGTGTACCGGGGTGACGCTGCTCCCGCGACTGGGCAGGGTGGTGATTGCTACGGCGTGGGGGCAGCGGCGCCGCGTGTTGGCTGCTTGATATCCAGCTCGATCGAGCCATCGGCGCAGGCGCGGGCATTCCAGTCGCGCCAGCGTGGTGCAAGCTCGGCCAGCGAGTCTCCGCGTTCGTCGAGGCGGACGGCAGGAATGCCACCGGGCTCGACGAGGTAGCGGTACCACGACAAATCCCAGACGATCGTGATTGCCGCACCGGGTCGGCGACCACCGAAGGCAACGACGCTGACCTTGGCCTGTCCCAGGCTCTTGGCAATGCCTGAGACGGTGCCGCGATAGGGGCTCACATTAAAGGTCTCGACGCTAATCAACATGGTTGTGGCGCGCGCGAGGTCATCGGACGTACCGAGACCATGCGGAGCACGAATTGGGTCAGCTAGATCGAGTTCGGGTGGGGTCTGCGAGCGCGTCAGCATGCGCGAAAAGCGGCTTGGCTCTCGCTGTGGGCGCGTGGGGGGTGGCGATGAACGACCCTCCTCGACCCAGCCATCTTGACGAGCGCTGGAGGCACAAAGACGGCAGACGGTGCGCGATTGATTACGGTCCGTAAACCGCAGTAGCACCTCGCCGAGCAGGATCGTGCGCTCGCAGATCGCACACGCGAGCAGGCGATCGGTCGAGGTGAGTCGTTCGTGTGCGGTCGCCATTACCGCCAGATCATACGATCGCTCGGGCGTCATCGCGGCGCTCCTAGCCTTCGCCGCGTGGATGCGCCTGAGCGTGAGCGTGGCGGAGGTGGGGGAGCCCTAGGTGCGTGTAGATCTCGGTGGTGGCGAGCGAGGCGTGGCCGAGCAGTTCTTGGATCGCGCGCAGGTCGCCACCGCCCTCAAGCATGTGCGTGGCGTAGGCGTGGCGCAGCGCGTGTGGGCCGTGTTGCTCGAGTCCTACGGCCTGGAGGCGTCGGTTGAGGGCGCGGCGGATGCCGGAGGTATCGAGCCGTTTGCCGCGGATCGACAGCAGGAGGGCAGGTGGGGAATCCGCGGTCGCTACCTCGGGACGACCGCGGGCGAGCCAGGCGGTGACGGCATCGGCGGCTGGGTCGCCAATTGGCACGAGGCGCGTCTTGCCACCCTTGCCGATCACGCGCAAGGTGCGGCCCTCGAGGCTCGTGAGGTCGAGCGTGCAGGCCTCAGCCGCGCGCAGCCCGGCGCCATAGAGCAGTTCGAGCAGCGCGCGGTCGCGAAGTCCGAGTGGGGTATCGGGCCAGGCGACGTCGAGCATGCGCGCGGCATCGCGAGCGGCAGGGACGGTTGGCAGGCGGCGAGGGCGCTTTGGGCCCGGAATCTCGGCGGCCGGGTCGGTCTCGCCTTCGCCCGCCAGGCGGCGATGGAAGCCACGAACGGAGGACAGGCGACGCGCGCGCGTTGAGGGCGCGAGCCCACTGCTGGCGAGGTGAGCGGCGTAGGCGCGGACGTCGCTGCGCGCTGCCTGCGTCGTAGAGGAGCCACGCGTCTCAAGCCAGCCGGCATAGTCGGTCAGGTCGGAGCGGTAGGCGCGGAGTGTCTGCGGGCTTGCGCCCCGCGCACGCAATGCGGTCAGGTGTTGCTCAATCGGGTCCGCCACCAATGCCATCGTTGAGCATTCGCCGCGAGGCGCCCAAGTCTTGCCGCGCTCGACCTCACGCTGACGTATCTACCTCAGCGTCGTAGGAGGCCATTAAGCGCCATCCACCCCATCCATCCCGCAAGCACGACTGCGCCAATCGTGACCACCGCGAGTCCGCCCTGCCAGGCCGACCAGGCGATGACGAGGAGCCCCAGAGCGATGATCCCGAAGAGAATGCGCATGCCCATGCGTGCACGTTGCCATGTGGGCGGGCAGACGTCCACTCGGCACTGGCCGATAAACGGTCATAGTGTGTGCACGTTATGCGTCGCTTTTTTCCTGTAGCACTCGTGACAGCACTCGTCACAGCGATGGTCCTGATCGCGACGGTTGTTCCCGCACAGGCCGCGTCGCAGCAGACACGTGTGGTCGGCGGCTCGCCGGCCGCGATCGCGGAGATGCCATGGATTGTTTATCTCGAGGCGAACGTCTCAAAGAGCAATTCGTGGGCCTGTGGAGGCACGATTGTTGGCACGCGCCACATCCTCACGGCAGCGCATTGCGTCGTCGACAAGGGGATCACGATCCCCGCCACGGCCCTCTCGGGTGTTGCGGGACGCGTCGACTTGCGTGGCGAGGACGGGACACCATTTACGGTCGCTCGCATTGCCGTCAACCCGCAATATGCGCGCCAATCGGGCAGCGAAGGCGGCCCGTACGACTCGGCGTTGATCGAGACCACGACCGATCTTCCAGGCCCAGCCTTGGCGCTCGCGACGACGGCGGACGCGCCGTACTACGCCGCCGGAGCGATCGCCCGCGTTGCCGGCTGGGGGCTGACCTCCACGGCAGGCGACGGGACGGATGTGCTGATCCAGGCAACGCTCCCGATTGTCGGTGATCAGGAGTGTGCCGAGAGTGATCAGTTGACGCTCGTCGAGGTCAGAAAAATGGTCTGTGCCGGATACCGCGAGGGTGGTATCGACTCGTGCCAAGGTGATAGCGGCGGACCGCTGACTGTCCTTGCGGGTGCGGAGACTCCAGACCCCGCCGACGATCGGACGCTGCTCGCAGGCATCGTGTCGTGGGGCTACGAGTGCGGAGCGGCGAATCGTCCGGGTCTCTACACCCGGGTCGCGACGCTGACGGGTTGGGTCACGCCTCTGCTGGCGGGCGATGCTGTTGCGTGGGCGCAGTCCTCGGACCAGTCGCCGCCAACCGTGAAGGTGCGCAACGCGCGGCAAGTGCCAGGCGCCAAAGTAAAACTGCGCTATCGCGTGACGGGCGAAACCGGCAAGACGCGCGAGCTGATCACCATCCGCCGTACGAAGGGCGGTACCGTGCTGCGTCGCCTCTCGACCGTCGCTGCCGTCAATCCGGCAGGTGTCGACAGTCTCGTGCGGTGGCCTGTGCCGCGCGGCTTTGCCTACGGCAGGTACGTCTGGTGCATCACCTCCAAAGACAGCATCGGCAATGTCTCCGACTTGACCTGCGCGACGCTCACCGTCGGCTAGCTTCGCGTAGCGCTTTACTCAGTTGCTGGTAGGTTTCTCCCATGAGCACCCCGACGATTGATAAGAAGGTTCTGGCCGCAGCCCGCATAGAGGTCGCCGCGCTGTTGCGCATCTCTGCGGTCCACGGCTACAACGAGGGCATTGATAATCATTACTCGCTCGCGATTGATGGCCACGACGACGTCTTCTTGCTGAATCGCTACGGCCCGCACTGGTCGGAGATGAAGCCGAGCGACATTCTGCTCGTTGATCTCGAGGGCAATGTTCTGGATGGCTCGGGTGGTGGGCAAGTGACTGCGATTCAGATTCACCGTCAGATCCATGCCGCGCGACCAAATGCCCGCTGCGTCATGCACACGCACATGCCGTACGCCACCGCGA
>JAEMTW010000061.1 GCA_016462095.1 Thermoleophilia bacterium | reverse complement strand
CCCTCGTTCTCGCGGACGAGTCCGAGCAGGATGTGCTCCGTGCCGATGTAGTTATGACCAAGCGAAAGCGCCTCGCGGAGTGCCAACTCGAGGACCTTCTTGGCGCGCGGAGTAAACGGAATCTGACCCGTCGTGACCTCTTCGCCCTGGCCGACGATGCGCGCAACATTCGCGCGGACGTCCTCGACCGTAATGTCGAGGGAGTCGAGCACGCGCGCGGCGAGACCCTCCTCCTCACGCAGCAAGCCGAGCAGGATGTGCTCGGTGCCGATGTAGTTGTGCTTGAGTGCACGGGCCTCGTCCTGTGCGAGGACGACAACCTGGCGTGCACGCTCTGTAAATCGTTCAAACATTGTTGGCCTCCTACCTGCTATTTCGCAGGGTCCCGGTGTGCGGATTCCACCACTTCACCGGTAGGTTGCTCACACTACCAGAGGGTGATTCACACCCGTTCGGTCGAATCACCCGGGTTACGTCTTACGTGCGCATTGCGGGGAACAAGATGACCTCGCGGATCGTGTCCTGCGCGGTCAACAACATCGCCAAGCGGTCGATGCCAAGCCCCACACCACCGGTCGGCGGCAGGCCGTATTCGAGCGCCGTCACGTAGTCCTCATCGAGTGGGTGGGCCTCCTCGTCGCCTGCGCGTCCAGCAGCGGCCTGCTCCTCGAAGCGGGCGCGTTGGTCGTCAGGATCGTTGAGTTCCGAGAAGCCGTTCGAGATCTCCATGCCACCACAGAACGCCTCGAACCGCTCGACCAGGCCCTCCCCACCCGGCTTGCGACGGGAGAGGGGCGACAACTCGACGGGATAGTCAACGAGGAACGTTGGGGCGATCAGCGTGGGCTCAACGTAGTGCGAGAGCATGTGGTCAACGAGTTGCGCCCATGTCTTATCACGCGACGTATCGACACCCTGGCTCTTGAGATAGTCCGCCAAGGGCTGCGGATCACGACCCAGAGTGAGCGGGTTGATGCCCGTCTTCTGCTCGATCGCCTCGCCCAGCGTCATCCGCTGCCACGGCGCACCGAAGTCGATCGCTTGGTCCTTGACCGTCACCTTCGTCGTGCCACAGACCGCCAGCGCCGCAGCCGTGACGATCTGCTCGGTGCGCGTCATCACGTCTTCGCAGTCCGCATATGCCTCGTAGAACTCGAGCATCGTGAACTCGGGGTTGTGCTTGGGGGAGACGCCCTCGTTGCGAAAATCCTTGCCGAGCTCGTAGACGCGCTCGAGGCCGCCGACGACGAGGCGCTTGAGATACAGCTCGGTGGCGACGCGCAGGTAAAGGTCGCGATCCAGCGTGTTGTGGTGCGTGATGAAGGGGCGCGCAGCAGCACCACCGTAGAGCGGCTGAAGCACCGGCGTCTCGACCTCAACGAAGTTCGCGTCATCGAGCGTGCGCCGAATGCTCGCGATCATCTTGGCGCGCGCCACGAAGCGATCGCGCGCCTCGGGGTCGGTCATCAGATCGAGGTAGCGCTGGCGATGCCGAACCTCGACGTCCTGCAGTCCGTGGTGACGGTCGGGGAATGGCAGGCGACATGGTGCGAGCTCGACCCATTCGGCGACCTTGACGCTCAGCTCGCCTCGGCGTGTTCGCGTGGCGGTGCCAACGACACCAATCAGATCGCCAATCGAGACGGAGCGAACCTGCTCGAACGCCTCCTCACCGAGCTGCTCAAGGTCGGCCAACAGCTGGACACGACCAGACATGTCCTCGAGGTCGATAAACGACACGCCGCCCTGGCCACGACGACCGAGCACGCGCCCAGCGATGCGCCACGACTGCGTGCCTGCCTGTTCGGGCTCGAGTCCGTCCTCGGCCGTGCGTAGGTCACCAATCGCGTCTCGCTCACCGAACCGGTGCGGAAGAGACGCGAAGTCCATCGAGTCCTACACGCGCGAGATCGCGGTGATCTCGTACTTGACGGTGCCCTTCGGCGTGACGACGTCAACCTTATCGCCCTTCTTGCCACCCAGGACGGCACGACCAATTGGCGACTCGTTGGAGAGGCGGTTCAGATCGGGGTCGGCCTCGGCAGAGCCCACGAGCTTGAACTTCATTTCCCGATTGCGAGCACCCTTGATGCTGACGGTCGACCCGATTGCCACAACGCCAACCTTGAGGTCGGCCTTCTCCACAATGGTCGCCTCGCGCAGCTGCTGTTCAAGCTCCGCGATCTCGTCCTCAATCTTCGCCTGCTCGTTCTTGGCGTCGTCGTACTCAGAGTTCTCAGAGATGTCGCCGAAGTCACGGGCTTCCTTGATGCGCTCAGCAACCTCACGACGACCCTCGGTCGTTAGGTGCTCATAGCGCTTCTTGAGCTCTTCGTAACCCTCAGCGGTGAGGACGATTTCCTTAGCCACGGACCCTCCGGCAGGTTGATCGGGGCGCCGAGATAGCGCCAGACGAGTCGCATCGTACACAGGGAGAGGCGTGGGGTACGCCGGGCCTCGGATACCCTGCGGCTATGGCGATTGATGTACGCAGCCTCACAGATACCTGGCAGATCGGTTCGGTCGAGATTCCGAGCCGCATTGTGCTTGCTCCGATGGCGGGCGTTTCGGTCCAGGCCTTTCGTCGTCAGGGCCGTCGTTTTGGTGCTGGATTGGTCTGTTCGGAGATGGTTTCGGCCTGCGGTCTAGGCCATCAGAACGAGCGGACGATGAACTATCTGCGCATCTCGGGCGATGAGAAGCCATTGGCTGTGCAGATCTTTGGGTCCGACCCTGCCTTGATGGCGGATGCCGCGCGGATGTGTGTCGAAGCGGGCGCCGATCTGATCGATATCAACATGGGTTGTCCCGTCCGCAAGGTCACGAAGACCGGTGCCGGCGCGACGCTGATCTCCGATGGTGCCGAGCGCGGCGCACGCGTCGTGGCTGCTGTCGCTGAGGCCGTCGACGTCCCCGTCACGGTCAAGATGCGCCGTGGCGAACTGAACGAGTCGCGCGACTTCACGATCGCTGGCCCCCGCTTCGTCGAAGCCGGCGCACAGGCGTTGACACTCCATCCCCGCAGCGCCAAGCAGATGTACACGGGCCACGCCGACCACGCCTTGACGGCCGAGCTCGTCGAGCTCGTCTCTGTGCCCGTGATCGCCTCGGGCGACATCACCTCCCGCGAACGCGCCCATGCTGTCCTCGAGACGACGGGCTGCGCCGCGATCATGATCGGCCGCGGCGCGCAAGGGAACCCGTGGCTGCTCGCCTCGATGGCGGGCGACATCGACGTGCAGCCCTCCAACGACGAGGTCGTCGCCGAGCTGGTGCGCTTTATTCGCGAGACCGTCCGCGAGCTAGGCGATCACCGCTCGACACACTTTCTGCGCAAGTTCCACGGCTGGTACCTCAAGCGCGGTACCTTTCAGCGCACCCTGCGCCAGGAACTCTCGACGCTCGAGACGACGGCCGCCGTCGAGGAGGCCCTGTTCCGCGCAGCCCCTGGCGCTCGTGCGCTCGTTGCGGCGATGGAGGCCGAGATCGCCGCGCTCGGCTCGGGCGCGGACGACACCGAGCTCGATCTACCGATCTCGCTCTACGGCGGCGGCTAGTCCGACCGCACGCGCGTTCCGCTGCGGATGGTCACTGGTGAGGGACATGACAAACCGGGGTTTGTCATGTCCCCCCCTACGCGCTGGCGTCGATGTTGAGGCGCACGTAGTCGGCCTCGAACGGCTCGGGTAGACGTCCGAGGATCTCGGCGAGAAACGCATCGTGCACGTCGAGCGGCAGTCGCTCCATCGCGCCACCAAGAATGACGGTGCCAAGAAAGACCGGCGGCTCGGGCGGATTGGCCGGCGCAGCCTGCAGCCAGCAGGTTGCCTCGACAAAGCCAGCGGCTCCCAGCAGGATCTCCGTCTCCGGTGCGTCAGCGAAGCGATGCGGATCGACGTAGCCCTCGAAAAATGCACTCCACGTAGGCTCAGCCATTACGGCGTAGGCCTGCTCGAGAACCTTTGCAATGTTGCCCTTGCCGCCGCACTGGGCGACCAGCTGGCCGCCGGGACGCATGATCGCGTGCAGCTGCTCGAAGAGGCGGACGTGATCGGTGATCCAGTGGAACGTGGCCGTCGAGATGACGCCATCGACCTGCCGACCTGCGAGCTCGAGCTCCAAGAGGTCCATCACCGCGAACTCGATGTTGGTATGGCCACCAAGCCGCTCGCGGGCGGCCTCAATCATCGAGGCGGAGCCGTCCAGCGCGATCACCTGCCCGTCTGGCAGCCGCTCAAGCAAGAGTTCGGTGACACGACCAGAGCCGCAGCCAGCATCCAGAATCGTCTCGTTCCCTCGCAACTCGAGCCGATCGAGCACGACCTTCCCCCACTCCAACTGTGGTGTGCCAATGCGGTCGTAGGTCTTACCGTCCCAGCCGCGCTTCGTCATGTCGCGATGGCGCGCTGCCAGATCAGCCGCAGGCCCTCGAGCGTGAGCCCGGGCTCAACGCGCGTAATCGTCGTGCAATGCGGAGCGACCAGGATTGCCAGACCACCCGTCGCCACGACGGGGCAATCCGGCGCGCCGAGTTCCGCCCGTAGACGCGTGACAAGACCATCGACGAGACCCGCGAAACCGTAGACCGCTCCCGACTGCAACGAATCGATCGTGGCCGTACCAATCGCGTTCGGCGGAGCCACGAGCTCGACCTTGCCAAGTCGTGCGGCCCGCGCGAAGAGTGCCTCCATCGAGACCTCCATACCCGGGGCGATCGCACCACCGATAAACGCGCCATCCTCGGCTACGACATCGAAGTTCGTGGCCGTGCCGAAGTCGACGACGATCGCGGGTGTGCCGGCCACGTGGGCGACGGCAGCGGCGTTGGCGATCCGGTCGGGACCGACCTCGCGTGGATTTTGGACGCGCACCGGGACGCCCGTCTTGACGCCTGGCCCGACGACGACTGGCGCGGTACCCGCCACGCGCTCGATCACCTCTTCCCAGGCTGCTTGCACAGGTGGAACCGTCGTCGACAGGCACCCGGCATGAATCGTGCTGGCGTCGATGCCACGCGAAGACAAGAGGCCGCGCAGCGTTACATCGAGCTCGTCCGCCGTGCGTGTTCGCGTCGCGATACGCCACTCTGCAATCAGCGCCTCGCCATCGAACAGGCCAAGCACGCTCGAGGTATTGCCGACGTCGACGGCGAGCAGCACGAGTTCTAATCCTCGGGCGGCGGTGTGAACTCGGGCGGCAAGGTCGTCAAGACCTCGTGCTCCGGCTTGAGTTCCTCGATCGTGACGTCCTGCGTGGTGTGGACCTCGGCTAGCGGAATGATCCGGCTCGGACGGTTCTTGTCCCAGACCCAGACGTCCTCCATGCGCAGATGAAACAGCGGGTAGGACGGCTGATGCTCGATCTTCATGTCCAGCTTGTTGCAAAGGTAGGTCGCCTCTTGCGTCAACACGCAGTAGCGAAACAGGCCAAAGACGGTGGCGTACTCGCGCTTGAGCGTCAGCTCGAGCTCGGCGTCGTACTCCTCAAGATCTTCTAGGTGCGACACGACTCATTCCCTCCGTTATCAGTCGAAGTGGGATCGTAGACGAGTGACGGCCCACCGATCACCTCAACCCCTTCGCTCGGGAGTGTGGACAGGATGTCGGCGTAGCGACGACCATCAGCGGCGAGCGCACTCGGAGCAACCTCGACGAGCGGCTGCAGGGCAAAGCGGCGTTCGATCAGCCCCGGATGAGGCACAGTCAGGGCCGTAGTCTCAAGCGATTGATCGGCCCACCAGAGCAGATCGAGGTCGAGCGTGCGAGGCCCCCAACGCTCGTCGCGGGTTCGCCCCTCGTCTGCTTCGAGTTCCCGCAGTACCGTCAATAATTCTGCTGGCTCGAGCTCGACGGCGAGCAACACGGCGGCGTTGAGAAAATCGTCCTGCTCCGGCCCACCCACCGGCGCCGTGCGGAGCAGGGACGAGGCGCTGATCACGCGCACGCCGTCGGTCTGATCGAGTGACTGCAGCGCGCGACGAAAAGCCGCCACAACGTCACCGACGTTGCCCCCAAGACCGACCACGGCTGGTGCCGCGATCATGCCGTGCGGGTGACCGTGACGATGACATCACCAAAGGCGGCACGAATCGGCGCATGTGGCTTGTGCACGCTGACCGTCACCCGTTCGATGGGAAATCGCTCAATCAGGTCACTGGCGATGCGATCGGCGAGGTGCTCAATCAGGTCGACGGACTCGGCCGTCGCAATCGCAACGACAGCCTCCGTCACGGCGCCATAGTCGACGGCATCGTCCAACGTATCGGTATCACAGGCACGATCGGAGTTCGGCACGACCTCGACGTCGAACACGAACTCTTGCCCCTGCGCCTTCTCTTCGGGAAGGACACCGTGGAAGGCGAAGACCTCGATGCCTTCGATGCGGATACCGAGTTCGCGGGTCATCCCTGCACCATGCCACCAGCGCGCACGGCACGCAACACCTTGAGCGCGTCGGCGTGCGCCTGCACATCGTGGACGCGCAGCACCCACGCCCCGCGTTCGACGGCCGCGAGTCCGGCTGCGACGGAGGCAAAGGTGCGATCACGCTGAGGATCACCCACCAGCTCGCCAAGAAATCGCTTGCGCGAAACACCCACCAAGACCGGGCATCCCGACGTCGTCGCGATCGTCGACAACGCCGCGAGCAAGGCAAAATTGTGGTCGCTGGTCTTGCCAAAGCCAATCCCTGGATCTACGCAGATACGCTCGGGCGCAATGCCGTCCGCCACCAGCGCCTCGACGCGCTGCCGGAGATACGTGCTGACATC
Source organism: Thermoleophilia bacterium (assembly GCA_016462095.1). GTDB lineage: Bacteria > Actinomycetota > Thermoleophilia > Gaiellales > F1-60-MAGs149 > F1-60-MAGs149. The sequence goes on along the minus strand of JAEMTW010000061.1, from coordinate 2,379 downwards.
GACCACCACATCGTCGTAGTGCGGGTTGTCTTGCATCGTCCGCGGATCGCCCTGCATATGCATCACGCAGATGTCGACCTCGGCATCGCGCACCACCGCGACCATCCGCGGATCGAACGTCAACGCGGTGATGTCATTGACCATCGTGGCCCCGGCTGCGATCGCCGCCTCAGCGACTGCACTCTTCTTGGTGTCGATCGAGATCTGCCGCGTCGTGCCAGCCCGGATGCCACGCACAACGTCGATCACTCGACGCAATTCCTCCTGCTCCGAGATTGGCTCTGCACCTGGGCGTGCAGATTCGCCACCGACATCAACGAACTCGGCACCCTGCTCCGCCACCAGCAGCCCTTGGGCAATCGCTGCCTCACGATCATCAAAGCGTCCGCCATCCGAGAACGAGTCGGGCGTCACGTTGACGACACCCATCAGGGCCGGGCCGGGCACACGACGATCGAGCGAATCCATCGTGAAAGCCTACGGTGCCCCGCCACACAATGCCCCAAACAGCAGTAGCGGAGGTAGGACTCGAACCTACGACACGCGGATTATGATTCCGCTGCTCTAACCAACTGAGCTACTCCGCCGAACGCCCGGATGCTACCCGAAGTCTGCGCCGCGGCGTTGCGGGTTCGCAGTCGCCAAGGCCAACGCATCGCGTAGCCAGAGACGCCCATGGCTCCACCAGGCCCGGCCATGTTCCCACGCGCCGATCCGGCCGTAGATCGGATGCGAGGGAAAGTCTTTCTGCATCGCAGCGAGGTAGGCCGGCGCCCCGTCGTCTGAGCCGGCAATCGAATCGCGGGCACTCCACCACATAATCAGCGGTATTCGCGTCTCCCCGAAACGCGTCATCCGAGCGAGCGGGCTCCGCATGGCATAACAATCCGCGGCCAACTCGGGCGTCCCACCGCACTCCGCCAGCATCGCTTTCGTTTTCAAGTTCGGCTTGCCCTCAGGCGCGACATTCCGATAGTGCGCGGCTAGGTCGACCGGGGCATCGAGGGCGACCACGGCCGCAAACAATTGTGGGTCAAGATCGGCCGCGAGCAGCGCCTCCAAGCCGCCCATGCTGGCCCCCACGATGATCACGCGATTTGGGTCGAGGGGTAGGTGTGGCAGACGGGAGTGAACCAGTGCCGGCACGCGTAACTGGTCGCGAATCTGCCCTGGCGCACCATACGAGAATGATCGCGTGGCTACGCCCTGCCCCTCAAGACAGGCGACCACAAACCGATAGAGCGCTGGCGTCTGCCCAAACGACTTGTCGCAGTTGACGCCGCCCGCTGCACCGTGCAGTGCAATCACGAGTGGCAATCGCTGACGCGGGTAGTGCTCTGGATACCCCGATGGATAGGCAATGTGAAACTTGCGGAGCTCGCCGTTCCACGCGCGGTACACCGTCTTGACCACAATGACGCGTGTCTGAGGTGGTGACTGAGCCGCCGCGCCAGCGCACAGCAACGTCGCGGACAGCAGCACGAACGCGGTCGCCAGGCTGGTGACAACGCACAGGGATCGAAGTCGTCGGCGGTGCAGCATGGTTGTCCGGGCTCGTTCGACGCCCGACACCAGTATCAGCAGAAACCTGCATCACATGGGTTTCAAACCGGTTTAGGTCGTGCGGCACTGCGCGGCAAACATCGACCGCGAGGCAGCAGGCTGAACTGCCTGATTGCCCAGGAACTCGCCAAGGACGCGACGATTGCCAGAGCCATCGGGAATCAGCATGTCCTGACCGTCCATCGGCACTGGGGTTCCGCCAAGGTTGCAGCGCAAGCGACGCGACGCACGCTGATCGACGTAGCCGAGTTGGAGCAACTGCCCGAACGTCAAATCGGTCGCGAACGCACCATTCATCGACCCAGCCACCGACCGCAAGCGCAGCACACCACCCGGGCTGAGCAGCTTGGAGCGCAGCGCCTGGATGACCGCCTGCTGACGCTGACCCCGCGAGACGTCTGAGTCGGACGGGTCGAGGATGTTCTTCCGGACGCGAGAGTAGGCCAGCGCCTCGGTGCCATTCAGCGTGATCGTGCCAGCGGGAAACTTGACGAGCGTGGCATCGAAGACCGAGCGAATGTTGTGCGGGTTGTTGACCGTTACGCCCCCGACCGCGTCGACGAGTCCGACCAGCCCATTGAAGTCAATCACGACAACGTGGTCGAGCTGCAGCCCGGTGTACGCAGCGACAGCCTGAATCGCCAGTGCCGCACCACCGCCAGCGTAGGCTGCGTTGATCTTGGTGTCGCCGTAGCCAGGAACAGCGACCCTCAAGTCGCGTGGGATTGCGTGCGTCGCCACTAGCTGCTGTTGTGGATCGAACCGGATCACCTGCAACGTGTCGGTGTTGGCTTGATCATCGACGCCCATCACGAG
>JAEMTW010000060.1:7404-9149 GCA_016462095.1 Thermoleophilia bacterium | reverse complement strand
GTGCTAGGAGGACATGACAAGTGCGCACTTGTCATGTCCTCCTAGCACCACGAGCCGACCTGGAGCACCTACGCGTCGCGTTCGGCGACGAGATCCGAAAAGACGCGAAACGAGCCATCGGCGCCCGTCGCGTGGACGTCGACCTTGTCGATCTGCTCGTAGACACCGACGCCCACCGTCGTCATCTGCAAGCGACCGAGGAACCCCGTCTTACGACCAACGTGCAGCGGTTGGGTGAAGACGAGGGCATCCTCGACGACCTCGAAATCCGTGCCCTCTTCCAACTGCTTGCCATTGACGAAGACCATCAGCGAACCATCCGCGCCGTTCGGCAAGAGAACGCGACGGCCTGTGGGAACGTCATCACTCATGCCCGCATCGTAAGCCGTTTCCCGCGCCGTGGTTCCAAGTAGGATGGGAGGGTGTCGTCGTCCACTGTTGATCTGCATTCGCATTCGACGTCATCGGACGGTGGCCATGCTCCGAGCTTCGTCGTCGAGCTTGCTGCGACGCGTGGAGTCGAGGTGCTGGCCCTGACCGATCACGACACGCTGCAAGGAATCGCCGAAGCGCAGGCGACGGGTGTCGAGCACGGCGTCCATGTTGTGGCCGGCATCGAATTGTCGGCGAAGTACAGCGCGGGCCAGTGTCATCTGCTGGCCTGGCTCCCGAGCCCTGTTCCCGAGGCGTTCTGTGCCTGGACCAGATCGCGCGAGGTCGACCGTGAGCGCCGTGCCGAAGAGATGGTGCGCCGCCTCAACGAGCAGGGCTTCACGATTGCCTGGGACGACGTGCGGGCGCGGGCTGCTGGCAATCTCGGACGGCCGCATGTGGCCGACACACTGATCGCTGCCGGCCACTGCACAGATCGTTCCGATGCCTTCGAGCGTCTGATTGGTCGAGGCTGCAGCGCCTATGTGGGAAGCGGCAAGATTGACCCAGAGGCAGCGATCGAGCAGGCGGTCGCCGCTGGCGCGCTCGTCTCTCTTGCTCACCCCTACACCCTCGAGCTCGAGGGGCAGCCGCTGAGCGATTTCGTTGGGCGGTTGGTGGACGCTGGCCTCGGCGCGTTGGAGGCTCATCGGGGCGATCAAGATGAGGCGCGTCAGGCTGAGTATTGCGCTCTTGCGGAGCGCCACGGCCTGCTCGTCTCGGCCGGTTCGGACTTCCACGCGCTTGACTTGGAGGGTGGCCCGAGGGGTAAGCGCAAGCTGGGCCGGATCGGCGTTCCGGGCTTATCGCCCGAAGCACGCGAGCGGTTGCTCAGCCGCCTACCCGGCGTACCCGCAAGCCTTGTGCGGTGAGGTGTTCGATCAGACGCTCGGCGTGATCGCCTTGCACCTCGACCGCGCCCGCTCGTAGGGCACCTCCAGCGCCACACAGTTTCTTGAGGTCTGTGAGCCACGTCTTGGTGTCGCCTGGCAAACCGCTAACTAACGTCACCCAGCCAGCACCACGCCCACCTCGCCGTCGCTCAACACGCACCACACCATCTGCCGGGTGTCCTTGAGCCGCCCCAGGCGCGACGGTCGCACCTTTTCGCTGGCGCTTCCCGCTGCGGCGCAAGTCGCCGTCTTCCGTCGAATAGACCCGCGTCATATTCGAGAGACTGTACGTGCCCACCTCCACCCGCTTCGCACGATTCAATGACTGAGGCGACATTTTGGGCCCGGGCCCAGAATGTCGCCTAGCCGCCAACAGTTGCCTGGCTACTACGCGCAAAGCACGAGGCGACATTTTGGGCC
>JAEMTW010000060.1:6281-7394 GCA_016462095.1 Thermoleophilia bacterium | reverse complement strand
TGTCGCCTCGGGTAGGCTGGCGGGGTGAGTCGAGGACGGTACGCACCAACGCCGAGTGGCGATCTGCATCTGGGGAACGCGCGGACCGCGATCCTCGCATGGCTGCACGCGCGTGCTACGGGTGGCCAGATTGGCCTGCGCATCGACGATCTGGACGTCGATCGGTGTCGCGAAGAATTTGAGTTTCGTCAACTCGAAGATCTCGCCTGGCTCGGGCTGACGTGGGATGGCGAAACCGTCCACCAATCGGAACGCCTCCCGCACTACAACGCCGCAGTCGCGCAGTTAGAGGCCGCTGGACTCGTCTATCCGTGCTTCTGCTCGCGCGCCGAAATCAAAGCCGCTGCCTCCGCGCCACACGGCGAGAGTGAGGCGATCTACCCCGGCACGTGCCGCGCGCTCGCCTCGACCGAAGCAGCAGAGCGCATCGCAGGAGGTGAGCGGCACGCACTCCGGCTCGCCGTCCCCGCAGGTGTTGAGCGTTTCCACGATTTCGTGCACGGCGACGTGGCGATTGATGTCGCCGCCACCGCCGGCGACCTCGTGCTCGTCCGCTCGGACGGCGTGATTGGCTATCAACTCGCCTGCGCCGTCGACGACGCGCAACCCGCCATCACCAGTGTCGTGCGCGGCGAAGACCTGCTCGCCTCGGCCGCATTTCAACGCGTGATCATGCGGCTGCTCAACCTTGAGCCACCCTCCTATGGTCACGTACCGTTGATGCTCGGCGATGACGGCGCGCGCCTGGCCAAGCGCCACGGCTCGATCGCCCTCCGCGACCACCGCGACCACGGCGTGGCCCCTGAGGACATCGTCGGCATGCTGGCTGGCATGTGTGCAATCGGCGATGGCTCGCCCGCGCAGCTCGACGACCTTGTACCGCTCGCGGCTGGTCTTGCCGGCTAGCGCTCAGTCATCAGTCGGCCGAACGCGTTCGCGCACCGCAACCTCACCGACCTCGACCATGGGGTCGATCTCGATCGGCAATCCATCGATGGCATCAAATTCTGAGGCGCCCAGCGGTTCGAGGCCGAGAGCTGGGTCGGACACGTGAATCACCGTTGCGGGATGCAGCAGCAACGCGACGGGCTCGCGCCCATCCTCGAACGCGCT